>CAMJNF010000023.1 GCA_946407235.1 uncultured Fibrobacter sp.
AGTTCAGCAAACTTTTCCTTGCTCATGAGCTGAGAAACCGGGATACCGCCGACAGAGACGCATTCCATGATGGATACCATCGTGTCGCCGTGGCCGCCCATAACGAGAGCCTTGACGTCTTCGACAGAAACGCCGAGTTCGTCAGCGACGAAGCAAGCGAGACGAGCGGAGTCGAGCACGCCAGCCATACCGATAACCTTGTTAGCCGGGAGGCCAGACTGCTTCTGCATGTTGTAGACCATGGCATCGAGCGGGTTCGTAATAACAATCACGAATGCATCCGGAGCATTTTCCTTGATAGCTTCAGCAACAGTCTTGATAACGCCGCAGTTCTTGTCCAAAAGGTCATCACGGCTCATGCCCGGCATACGCGGGAAACCAGCGGTAACGATAACAACATCAGCACCCTTAATAGCGGAATAATCAGTAGAACCCTGAAGATCAACGGACGAATTGATGACGGAGCGGCCTTCCATAATATCGAGAGCCTTACCCTTCGGCATGCCCTGAGTCATCGGGATGTCGATAAGGACGACGTCGCCGAGATTCTTCTGTGCGAGCACGAGAGCCATTGTACCACCAATTTGACCAGCACCAACGAGTGCAATCTTCTTTCTAGCCATGATTAACCTTCCTTTTAAGGTATTTAAAATTTTACGTACCAAATATAGCAAAAGAAATGTAAAACCGGCAATATGGACCAATGTTACATATTATTTATTTGGGAGGCTTCACCCCTAAAAAAGTATATTTACGGCCAAACGGAGAGAGAAGGAGTACCAACCAATGAAAAACTTTCTGATTTGCAGTGCAATATTCGCATTCACGTTCTTTGGCTGTTCCGACGAGAGTAATATCACTTCACCTGACACACCCGAAAGCAAAAATTACCACCAGGTGAAGGTCGACAAAGAAAACCACATCATAACTACAAGCACTAAGGCCCATACCACGGGATACTGCGTTCTATACAAGGGATCTTTCAACTGGAACGAATTCTTTTACGACACCAATCCAGAAGAGGATACCACCCGCTACGAAATCCGCGGCGACACACTTGCCGTCTATTACTATGGTTGGTCCGACCCGCTCTATTACATCGGAGGTTCCACAGACAATATTTATGGCGAATGGAATAACATTGAATGCAGCTATACCAAAGAGTGGAATTGTATATCAGACGAAAACCGCAAATTTAAGGAACAGTATTATAAAACGGTCCTGACAATATCCGAAAGCAAGTTCAAAGAAGAACGCGTTTATATGCCCGCCTATTTCACGTACGATGATTACATGAACACCCAATTCATAACGGATCTTTACGTACATCTTGAGGGGGATGTCAACTTCATCGGATTTACTACGTTGTATACTTTGTTCATACCCGAGCAGGAATCCGACATAACGGAATACGAAAATAGCCATGGAATCGAAGTTCTGGAAAAATCCAAACTCGCAAAGACATTCAAGCTGAACGGTAAGACCATCAAGTTCGAGGTTACAAAAGTCGAAAGGGATTCTCTGGACTACTCCGCCGCATTCCAAGTGAGCTCCGGCGACAAAGTGTGCTCCCTCGAAGAAAATCAAGTCACTATCACAAAAGAAAACTGCAGCGACCTTTCTTCGGAAGGCCTGCTCGGCTACGACAAGAATCGCGATTTCAACGACTCGCTCTACCTCAACGGTCTAGTAACGATGACGAATGGAGTCAATGAATTCCGCAAATGCATCACGGAACTTGCCACAACCGAAAATGACGAATGACGCTCCAATAACTAAAAAACTATATTTGTGCCCACTATGAGTATTGCAATTCCTCAACTGCCTAAGGGCACACGCGATTTTTATCCGGAAGCTGAACGCATCCAGAATTATATTTTTGACACATGGCGCAAAGTCGCCGAAAGCTTCGCCTACGAAGAATACGAAGGCCCGATGTTTGAACATCTGGAACTTTACACCGGCAAATCCGGCGAAGAAATCGTAAGCCAGCTCTACAACTTTAAAGACAAGGGCGACCGCGAAATTGCACTCCGCCCGGAAATGACGCCGACGCTCGCACGCCTCGTGATCCAGAAGGCACGCGAACTCAAGAAACCGTTCAAGTGGTTCTCCATGCCGCGCCTGTTCCGTTACGAAAAGGCTCAGAAGGGTCGTCTCCGCGAATTCTTCCAGCTGAACATGGACATTATCGGTACCGAAAGCATCTACGCCGAAGCGGACTTGCTCGCTTCCATCGCCACGATGCTCCGCAAGTTCGGCCTCAAGGACTCCGACTTTGCGATTGGCGTTTCGAGCCGTAAGCTCCTCGCCACCTACCTCGAAGAAATCGGCGCCCCGAATCCGGCGCTCGTTTACCCGGTGCTCGACCGTCGCTTGAAAATCGGTCCGGAAGCTTTCGCCAAGGCACTTACCGAAGCAGGACTTTCCGAAGCGCAGATTAAGCAGCTCGACGATTTCATGAGCTGCAAGTCCATCGAAGAAGTGCGCGCCGCCGTGAAGAGCGAAAACGCTACCGCCGCCCTCAAGGAAATTGAAGACTTGTTTGCTACGCTTGCCGCCGCAGGTTTCAGCGAATGCGTGAACCTCGACCTTTCGATTGTACGTGGCCTCGCCTACTACACGGGTATCGTGTTCGAAGTGTTCGACAAGGGTAAATCCATGCGCGCCATCGCAGGTGGCGGACGTTATGACAGCCTCACCGAAAAGCTCGGTGGCGATCGCATCCCGGGCGTTGGCTTTGGCATGGGCGACGTCGTCTTGGCCGACCTTCTCCGCGAACGTGGACTTTTGCCGAGCCCGAAGCAGCATGTGGACTTCTACATTGCAAGCTTCACGAACGACATGAAGAAGATTTTCGAAACGGCCCAGGTCTTCCGCGCAAACGGCAACTCTGTTTCTCACCCGCTTGCAACCATGAAGATGGGCAAGCAGCTGGAACAGGCGAACTACCAAGGGGCATCTATCGTCGTCTATGTGGATGGCGATAAGGCAGCCGAAGGACAGTTCGAATTCAAGGATCTCCGCGACGGCACAATGCACGTGGGCGACGTGGCCGCGATTGTCGAACAGCTGAAAGCATAGATCCTTCGACTTCGCTCAGGATGACACAAGAATCCTGAGCGAAAGGGATCTTTTCCTAATTCTGAACTTCTAATTCCGAATTATCATGACACCAGTAAAAGTATTACTCACCATCCTTTCTTTGTTCCTTACTCTTGGAGTGATGGCGCTTGCCTACCCCGAAGACGGAATCAAAATCGGCGATACGACACTCCGCTACCCGAAGCTTTCGCAAGTTTTCGAGAAGGCCGAGACAACGACTGACTCCACCGGAAAAGAAGTCAAGGTCGAGCAGGTCGATCCAGAAGAGGCTATCCGCCAGATGATGGAAGAAACTAAAGCAAAGCAATTTGCGGCTTATTCGGATTCACTCAAATACTACGAGGACTTCTTTAGAGAAGGTCGTACACGTTTTGACTTGCCCAACGACGACCTCACGTGGTTTGACAGGTTTTTCCAAAGCTTGCAGAACGCACAAAAAGATTCCACCACCGTTCACGTGATCCACTACGGGGACTCACAGCTCGAAGAAGACCGCATTTCTTCTACGATCCGTGAAGACCTGCAAACGGAATTCGGCGGTAACGGTCCGGGCATGCTCCCTGCCGTGATGCACATTCCATCGCAATCGACTTCGCAATGGAACAATGGCAACATGCTGCGCTACATTATCTTTGGCCCCAAGGAAGAACACGCCACACACAACCGCTATGGTCCCCTGGCCCAAGTGGGAGAGCTCAACGGTTCTGCTGTTATCGGTGTCAAAAAAAGAGAAAACAAAAAAGATATGTTCCCGCATGTCGGCGGTTACTCGACCATCAAGGTTCTTGCCGGAAAGCGCGGGAAGCTCAAGTTAAGCCTCACCTACGAGCACATGGTCAACGAACAAGTTGGCGAAAACGCAGACGGGACACCCAAGTATAAACGGAAAAACAAAAAAGAAACCGCCGAAGCCCCTACAGTGGATAGCCTCAGCAAATTGAACGTTTATACGTGGAAACTTCCCGACACGACTTCGAACATCAAAATCCACTTGAGTGGACGCACCGAAATCTATGCGATTTCTGTCGACGGAGCTTACGGAGTCGCTGTAGACAACGTAGCCATGCGCGGAAGTTCAGGCACAATATTCCATAAGATAGACAACGAATTGCTCGCCGAATCTTACAAGGCCATGAACGCAAAACTCATCATCATGGAATACGGCGGCAACATGGTCCCGAGCATGACGCCTAAAGTTTTGGACTGGAGCAAGAAGCTCATTACCAGACAAATTCAGTCCATCCAGAAGGCAAACCCCGATGCAGACATTCTCTTCATCGGTCCAGCCGACATGGCTAAACAAATTAACGGAAAATGGCAGACATACCCGGGTCTTGGCATTACCATCAAGATGCTTCGCGAAGTTGCTCTTGAAAATGGCCTTGCTTACTGGGATATGCACCGCGTGATGGGCGGCCAAGGAGCCATGATGAAGTGGGTAAAAAAATCTCCCCCGCTCGGCTTTACCGACCATGTGCACTTTACGCGCAAAGGCGCCGCCTACATGGGCGACCTGTTCTGCTCATCGCTCCACATGTATTACGATTACTACCTGTTCCGCGGCAGACACAACCTGAACGATACAAAGCTCAAGGACATCCGCAAATTCTCGGATAAAAAGAAAGCTGACGCCGACTCGACTCCTATCATCGACCTGAACGCAGAAAAAGCTAAATCCACAGAAACCGGAGGGGGTTTATAAGTGAGAAAAAAGCTTGCCGTTATTGCTGCTGTTCTCGGCATTTTTAGCATCGGATCCATTTTCGCGAAGGATATGGAAATCACGCCGGGCTATTATGACGTGGACTTTTCGAAATACGATTTTATCGATACGTCTTTAAATACAATCCAGTTCCCGCAAGGAAGTGCAAGTTTTGAGCCATTTTTTAAAAAGTTGGACACGCTTGTTTTCGAGAACAGGGGCAAGGTGCGCATTCTCCACATCGGAGGTTCACACCTTCAGGCAGACGTCATTTCCGGACGCATTCGCGAGCACTTGATTAAAGAATATCCAGGTGCATCGGCTGGGCGCGGATTCGTATTCCCGTACTCGGCGGCAAGAACAAACACTCCGGCAAGCTACGCAAGTTCATACAAAGGCATTTGGGACAAGAACAAGAATGTCCAACGCGAAATTACGAAACCGCTCGGGCTTCTCGGTATTGCAGTAAGTACCCGCGACCCGCGCGCCGAAATCACACTTCTTTTGGACAAGTACAACAACGAACCCATCTGGGGCGAAACAAGCTTTAGAGTTTTTGGTTTCAGCGATAGCAACGATGTGGAACCAGTGCTGCGCATAGATTCCATGGACGTTTTCGGAACGTTTGACGCCTACAGCCAAAGCTATGTTTTCACAAGCCCGCGCCCGATAGACACCATCCAGATTGCATTCCGCTGGGCCGATACGACAAAGCAGGCCGAAGTTGCGGCCTTCATCACGGACTCGCTTTATAAAGATTCTGTAGCTCGCGCCGACTCGCTCGCCCGCGTCGCCGATTCCTTGCGCCTGGATTCGCTCGGACTTTTACCGTCTTCCAGTTCCATAGCACAAGTCGCTGCTGCTGATTCTATGTTCCAGGGCGAATGCGAAGACGTCCTCGACACGAACTGCCTGAACCGAGATGAGGACTTGCAAGCCGCAACGGATTCATCCGCTGCCGATACGGTTCCGCCACGCCCGCACTTTACGCTCACAGGAATTCTCGCCGAGAACAACGCCCCCGGTATTACGTACACAAACGTTGGCATCAATGGCGCAAAAGTATCGAACTATTTCGAAGAAATTTGCCCATATTTCGAAAAAGAAATGTCGTATTACAAACCGGACCTCGTGATTTTTGCCATCGGCATCAACGATGCAAACGTCGAAGTCTTTAACGACAAGCAGTTCCGCGAAGAATACGACATGCTCATCAAGCGCATCCGCAAGGTAAGCCCGAAGACGGCATTCATCTTCGAAACGAATAACGACTCTTACCGCAAAATCCGCAAGAAAAAATACGTGCAGCACCCGAACGGCGAAATCGCACGCAAAGCGTTCTTTATGCTCGCCGACAAGCACAAGGCTGGAGTCTGGGACAAGTTTTCCATCATGGGTGGCTTAGGTTCCATGGCCAAGTGGGAAAAAGCAGACCTCGCCAAGAAAGACAAAGTCCACTTCAAGACCGCCGGTTACCAGTTGCTCGGAGACATGTTCTACAAGGCTTTGATGCAAGCGTACTTCGACCACATCGCAAACCTCCCTGCAGAAGCGCCCGTCGTAGCTCAGGCAAAACCAGTCGAAGCGCCCCAAAACATCCCGACAGAGAGATTGGTCCCAACAAATCCCATAACAAAAACTGCAGCGACAATCCAATCGAAAGTCGCTGCCCCCACCCCCAAAACAGCTTCAGTTCCAGCACCGCCAACCGCTGTAAAATCCGCAACCCCGGCAGAAACAAATGCCGTAGTCACCACGCAACGACCCAAAGCGGCAGCCTCAGCAAAAGCAGAAGTTCCCATGCCGCAAGTGCTAAAGCAAACGGTGCACTCGTCCTCACAATCTCAAATTCAAGTTCCGCTAAAACCCGAAGCCCAGAACAAGAAATAAATTTTCTAATTTACAAGCCTAAAAATCATGCTTGACTACATCATCCCCTACCTGACTCGCACATTCGCATTTGACCCGAACTCCCCGCTACTCTTTACCCAGTTCTACTTCTGGGGGTTCTTCGCGGTCGTATTCGCGATATTCGCCCTCGTTCACAGCAAGCTTCTGCTCCGCAACGCCTTCCTGTTTGCGACAAGCTTGTTCTTCTACTACAAAACGAGCGGAAGCTACGTTTGCATCCTCATCTTCTGCGTCATCGCAAACTTTTTCATCGGAAAGTGGATTGAATCTGCCACAGAAAAATGGAAAAAGAAGTTGCTGATGATTATCGTGGTCATCATCGATTTGTTAGTCCTTTGCTATTACAAGTACGCTTACTTCTTCTTGGACGCGCTTTACGACATCACAGGCATCGAGCTTCACGTCTACAATTTCTTTGCCGCCGCAAGTAACAAGATGTTCGGCACGAATTCGCTCGTTGATCAGATTATCCTCCCGGTGGGCATTTCTTTCTTCACGTTCCAGGCGATGAGCTACTGCATCGACATTTATCGCGGTAAAATCAAGGCCGTCAACAACATTTTGAACTTCGGTTTTTACCTTTCGTTCTTCCCGCAGCTCGTGGCAGGCCCGATTGTCCGTGCAGACAAGTTCGTTCCGCAGCTTTACAAGCCATATTTCCTCCCCCGCCGCGCCTTTGGCATGGCCGTGTTCTGGATTTTAAACGGCCTTGCAAAGAAGATTATCTTGAGCGACTATCTCGCAACAAACTTTGTGGACCGCGTTTTCGACACCCCGCTTCTGTTCACCGGCCTTGAAAACCTGATTGCCCTTTTCGCTTACTCGTTGCAAGTTTACGCCGACTTCTCCGGTTACACGGACATCGCTATTGGCGTTGCGCTCCTCATGGGATTCCGCCTGCCGCAGAACTTCAACAGCCCCTACAAGGCAAAGAGCCCGACCGAATTCTGGCGTCGTTGGCACATTTCGCTTTCTAGCTGGTGGCGCGACTACTTGTACATTCCTCTCGGCGGTAACCGCAATGCAACCGCAGGCACGTTTTTCTGGATGGGATTCTTGAGCCTTGTGGCAATCCTCCTTTCCGGTAGCGTTTGGGTTGGTCTTTCCCTCGGCGTATTCTTCCTGTACATTGCAATTTTTGCGTATTTCAAGCCCGAATCGCGCAAGACCATTACCACAAACATGAACGCCATGGCAACGCAAATCGTTGGCGGTTGGTGGCATGGCGCAAGCTGGAACTTTATCATCTGGGGCGGCTTGAACGGCTTTGGCCAGGTGTTCAACAAGCTCTGGGTCAAGCGCAGCGCAACAGTCCGCGCTTCGATAGCACTCGGTTTCTTCGCCATAAGCGCCATTCTTTACAAGCACTACACGATTCCTATATGCGCAATTACCTCCGTATGGTTCGGCGTACTATTCATAGGCATCTACTCGACAATCATATTCCACTTGTTCAGCGACAAGAGCTATGAATGGCTAAAGACAGCTTGGAACGTCTCGCTTACATTCATATTCATCACGTTTACGCGTCTCTTCTTCCGTGCAGGTTCAAACCTCGACCCGGCAGAAGCAAACGAAGTCGCTTGGAACACAGCAAAGAACATGGTGCACCAAATGGGAACCGCTTGGCGCTGGGACACGATTTTCCCGATTGCATGGGAACACATCAATATTATACTGGTGTTTATCGCAGGTATGCTCATTCACTGGATTCCGAAGCGCGTTAAGAGCCGCTACCGCATCATTTTCGCATCGCTCCCGCTCCCGGCGATGGTGGCTGCGACGGCGTTCATCATCTTCGTGATTTACCAGTTCATGAGCGCAGACAGCTGCCCGTTCATTTACTTCCAGTTCTAGCAGCAAAGCAGCAGTAGGAAGTAGGAAGTAGACGGTAAAAGCATCGTATTCCTGAGTGGAAACTCATCCCCGATCTGTTCGGGGATTTTTTGCATATAATACACCGCACTGATTTATCTGTATAATTTATTAGCAAAAAAAATGATTTTACATAAATTATTCATTCTAGCACCTTCTAATTATTTAGTTTTATTGATTAGGAGAAGATATAATGTTCAAAAAAATCCATAACATTCTAGGAAAGTTGTTCCTCGCGTGCACCGCTTTTTTCTGGTTCGGTTGCACCGACTCAAACAGCGAATTTCCCGTAAATCCGCCCAACCAAGCCAACGAAAATTCTTCATCAAGCGAAGCTTTTTCTTCCAGCGAACAGCGTTCATCAAGTGCAGAACTATCTTCGTCAACCGAGGCCCGTTCAAGTTCTAGCGACGTACAGGCAAATTCAAGTGTTTCTAATAATGTTCCTTCCAGTTCATCAAACACCCCTGCAAGTTCATCTAGCAAACTTACTTCAAAAGATTTACCCAAAGTATCTTTTCTTGATATCGATCAAATTATAGAGAAAAACCATGCCCTCTCCGATACTGCTGGTTTAATGGGCAAAAAAGTTTCCGCTTCGGATTATTGCAGAACAACATTGCAGGGGGTCAGATATAATTTCTACGACAGCGCTTTACCCACTTCATCCAAAAATACCGCCAGAGATATGATCAATGACGAACTGGATTCACTTCTTGCAAGTCCTCTAGCCGCCACATTTTCAGAAGAAAAACAAAAATGCATTTTGAATTTAAAATACAGTTGGTGGGAAGGCCTTCCTGATTATGGGATTCCAATATGGTATTCTTGCGAACATGAAAACGAGGGCAAAGATTCCGTAAAAATTGATGAAGCATACATCAGGGCGCTTGAAGCCAGAAACGAGCTTTTTTACGAAGAATACATGGATGTTTTCAAAGAAACAGTCAATAAAGCGGTTCGCTGCGATTCGCTCAAATAACGAATCTAGGAAAAACTCATGTTCACGAAAGTTCGTCATATTCTAGGGAAACTATTCCTTTCGGGAGCTTCATTTTTCTGGGCCAGTTGCGACTCGGGAACGTCCGCAGACAAGCCATCTACGTTTATCGACATTGACCAGGAATTGGCAAAGATCAATCAACCGGATACAACCGGTTTGATAGGGCAATGTATTTCGGCAGCATCTTACTGCAATAATGTAACAAATCATAATGCATACTACTTTCATGCAGCAACAGCAAGTGGAATTGCACTAGAAAAAATCGACACACTCCTCAATGCAAATAAAATTTCCCAAGCAAAATATGATTGTTTAAAAAAATCAATTCAAATAGAAAATATACCATTACCCTTATACGGAGTCTCTCCTTGCTATGAAATAGACCCACTTTTAGGCTCATTTGACGAAGACGACTCACTACTAACAGAATATTTCAAAACGCATGAAAAAGAAACTCAAATAGCATATCAAAATTTTCTGAAAGAATACAATCTAACGGAATGCAATCCCTCAGCACATAAAGTTTTCATCAATAATCAATACATTAACGCTATTCTCGAAAAAGACCAATACGAGCGCCAAACAATACGATCCAAATTAGAGATAATCAACGAAAAATTCGACAAATGCGATATGTAAGTCGTTGATACTCCGAGAGTTACAAAAAATTTTATAGACAAAAAAGCAAACTTTCAAGAAATCGGCCTTGTTCCGCACGGGACAAGGCTTTTGAGCAATTCACGCGCTCGCGAAAAACAGAATTTTTGACCAAATTCAAGACCTTTACCTCCAACAAGAGGCACTTTTTCTTACAATAAACTTATAGTAATATATTCTTGTTAATAACTCGTTAAAATGTGACCGAAATCTAGTGACAAAATCAAACAAAATGAGTATTTTTAGACCCATATATATAATACCCCTATTTTTATGAAGATCAAAACTATACTCATTGCAGGAGTCCTGCCACTCGCGCTTTTTGCAAAAGACGACGATATGGCGGGAAAAATTGTTCCTCGCCTAGTTGAAGCTAGAAACACGGAATTGAACCAGACTCTCGATGGTATCAATAGCTACGACTTCGCCCCCGAAGCCGAGGCTCCGTCCGTAGGAAAGTTCGTCATCAACGAGAGCAGCTTCACCCATAAAAAAGCAAAGTCCCGCAAGTCGAAACTCAATTCGACCAAGGCTCCCAAAATCGAAGAACCTGTCGATAGCTTCAACAACGACAGCCTCGATACGGATGAAGCCAATCGCGAATTTGCCGAAGCTGACGCCGATATCAAGGCAACAACGGATTCCGCCTCGACGGGCGCTCCGGAAAAGCTTTTTGTCCTCGACATGACCACTTCGATTATCCCGACAGAAAGCCGACGCATTGCAGGCCATTATGGGCCGCGCAAGCACCGCATGCATCGCGGTGTTGACCTCGGACTCTGCCATGGTGAAAATCGCACCATCGTTGCTGCATTCGCAGGCAAGGTCGTCAAGGTCAGGAACCAGGGTCGCCGCAAGGGTTATGGCCGCTATGTGATTTTGGATCACGGCAATGGCCTTACCACGCTTTACGCCCATCTCGAACGCTGGAAGGTCAAAGTCGGCGATGAACTCCAGGCTGGCGATACGATTGGTATTGGCGGCAACTCGGGTCGCTCGTTCGGCGCCCACTTACACTTTGAAATGCGCTACAACGGCATCTACATCAACCCGGAAACGGTTTACGATTTTGCCGAAGGCACTTTCAGGGATATTTCCATCACGCTCGACACCGAAAAATTGCAGGAAATCGAAGCTGCCTACCAAAAGGAAATCGGCAAGAGCAAGTTCTACAAAGTTCGTCGCGGTGATTGCCTCGGAAAGATTGCCCACAAGTACGGCACTTCGGTCGAACGCCTCATGCGCCTGAACGACCTCAAATCTGAAAAGATTCGCCCAGGTCAAGTTTTACGCTGCTCGTAAATCAGCACGGCTCGCGACTCGAAACAAGAAATTCTATACTCCATTTAACAGCCCCTGGATTCCGGGGGCTGTTTTGCATAAGTCTAAACCCCGCAAATGCGGAACTTTTGACGCTTTTCTGTATTTTTAGAAATTTTATAGCGGATATTGACCTTTTTATGCTACCAAAATTCAATTTTTAACGTGTTTGGTAGCACATTTTTTACTTTGTTCATCATATTTTTCACACGATAACGAGTTTACATGCTACCAAATTCCGTATTTTCACCTATTTGGTAGTACAAAATGCAAAAAACAATACGATATTTCAGCGAAAACGCTTAATTTATCTGTAAAAATTGTTACCAAAATTCAATTTTCAGCACATTTGGTAGCAAAATTTCGGAAAAAACGCCTCAACAGCAAACCACGGTCTACTGTTTACTGATCTTATCGTACGCTTGGATAAGTTCGCGGTCCATGTCACGGCGGTGCGCCGGGGACGCAAACTTGTTAAGCACCTGACTCTTGTAAATCGTCCAATTGCGCGAAAAAGCCATGTGCATCACGGCAGCAATCAGAAGACCCGGCAAAAGGCTGTAGCTCCCCGTCATTTCACAAACCATCACGACACCCGCAATAGGAGCCTTCGCCGCCCCTGCAAAAAATGCAGCCATTCCAACGAGAATGAACATTTCCGGCATGCGGATAACGCCCGGCAGCGCAAGTTCACAAATTCCAGCAAACATGGCCCCAATAACGCCACCGATAAACAGCGATGGTCCAAACACTCCACCAGAACCGCCGGAACCGACCGTGAGCGCGGTAGCCACGATTTTCGCAAGCACGATACCGAGCAAGAGCAAAACGCCCCACAGCGAATGCGGCACAAGTCCCGCCATCAAACGGTCAATGAATTCAAAACCGCCCCCCGAAACTTCCGGATACGCAAGCACCAACAGCGAAATGAACGCGCCTCCTGCAGCCGGTTTAAGCCATACCGGGACTGCCCACTTGTTAAAACAACGTTCCGAAGCATAATAACAACGCACATACAAGTACGAGAACGGGAAACAGAAAACGCCAAGCAAAGCGCAAGCCAGGAGTTCAACGCCTCCCGTAAACGGGAACGCAGGTACACCACCAATCAAAGGAGACGTTCCCACAAAAGCCACATAAACCGCAAACGATACGACAGACGAAACAATGGAAGTTGCAAAAGCATTCGATTCAAAGTCTTCACGGTAAAGCATTTCGACCGACGTGAGCGCCCCCGCAAGAGGTGCCTTGAAAATAGCGCCAAGACCAGCCGCCGTTCCCGCCAGCAAAAATTGCCCACGCATCATCCTCGGCATCTTGAAAAACTTGCAAATCGTGGACGCGATTCCCGAACCAATCTGGGAAATCGGCCCCTCGTACCCCGCAGAACCGCCCGTAGAAAGCGTAACGATACTCGCAAAGAACTTCACCGGAGCCACGCGCGCACGCACGTTTCCGCCCTGATGATGGAAAGAATAAATCATTTTGTCGGTGCCCTGCCCCGCTGTTTCGGGCGCACGTGCAACCTTATGAATGAAAAGTCCAACGACCAGCCCACCTATTGCTGGCATAATCGCAAAAGCATACCACGGCAAAATTCCAAGCGTCCACGGCTTGGAAACCCAATCAATCGCATTGGAAAGCCCGAAATGAAACGCAACAGCCACAAGCCCCGTCACGCCCCCAATGACAGCAGCAAGCGCGAGCTTCGGCAAATAGCCATTCACCACGAGCATTTTGGCAATCGTTCTATGAAACTGCTTCACGCGCCGCAAGATAGAAATTTTAAAAGTACGCGACAAGGTTTCGCGCACATGTCAAAAAAGACTAAAGAATCGCAAAATCTTGACCTATCAAGCTCTAAGCTCCAGCAACCAAGTTCTACTTTTCCATAACTTCGAGCACAAGCTTTTCGAGCATTTCGAAGCTTGGGGCACCACTCCAGACACGCTTGATATAACCATTCGAATCGAGAAGCATGAGCGTCGGAACCGCATGGATCCCGTAACGGCGCCAGAGTCCCTGGTCAGCATCGCGATACAGCGGATACGGGGACGCATGCTGTTTCTTGTAGAACGAGAGGAGCGTATTTTTCTGCTCAGACGAAATTCCAATGACTTCGAGTCCTTGGCTAGCATACTTGTTGTACATTTTTTCGAGCACAGGAAGCGTCTGGCGGCAAGGTCCGCACCAAGTAGCCCAAAAGTCCAAAAGAGTCGCCTTCGGCGCTTCTTGCCTTTTCTCCGCATTCTTATAAAAATTATCGCCGAACTTAGCAATCTTGCTTCCGATTGCTGAACCTGTCAGGCTGGAAATATCGTCCGGGCGTTCCGTCAGCGTCACCGTGAGCGGAATGCGCTTTCCTTCGCGGAAAATTTCAATAGCGACATGCGAACCGACCTTCGCATTTTTCAGGACATTCTGGAGTTGCGCGACATTCACCAGGTCCTTCCCGTCAATGCCGATGACCAAATCCCCCGAGACAACGCCCGCGGCAAGGCAACCCGATTCAGGATGCACACCAGAAACGCGCAGCGCCAGGTGATTTTCATAGAGATCTTTCTTGTAAATAAGTCCAAGCCACGGTCCTGCAAACGCGGAGACAGAGAGAATTGCAAGAGCGATTACAACACGACTAATTTTCAACATGAGAAACTCCTACTAAAACAGATAAAAACCAATATTCAAAGCAGCTGTAAAATGGGTTTCGCGACCAAAAAAATCATTCTCTTTATGTTCGACAAGCGCACGACCCATAATATAGCTTGCATCAAGTTCTATACGGAACAAAAAACTCGTATTCTTGAAAAACGTGATGTCACGACCATAACCCAGCGTGATTCGAGGCGGAAAATAGCTTTTGTCGTAGCGTTCAAACGAGATAAACGAAACACCTAAGCGCAAAAAATCGTCTTCGCGCGTGCCACGGAAAAAGAAACGCCAATCCGCACCGACCTCTAGATAATCACCAGAAAAAAGTGCGACCGCAAACAAGTCTGCTGAATGGTGCTTATGAAAGCGATATTCGCCACTCAACAAAATTCCCGGATGTATGGAACTCAAATAGTAGACGAGTTCCAATTCACCGCCAAACGAAAACGTCGAAAGCGAATCCTTCGCAGGCGCATCTTCGTAAGATTGCTCGATAAAGTATCCAGCGAAAGCCTGGACACAAGCAAGCAAAAGCGCTGCAAAGAATATTTTAACGCCCCGAGCCATCATGAGCAACCGTTAGCGTTTCGGATTCTTGGCATCGTAATCGGCAAGAGTCTTGAATCCATCTTTCGAAAGCGCTTCTTCAAGTTCCTTGCGCATCGCATGGGCGGCCATCCAGCGGAAAGCCACTACGGAATAGCACTGCACCGCATCGACACCGAGCTTGATGAGATCGTAAATTTTGTAGCCATGGTCAATGCCGCCGCAAGCCATCACACTCATCTGCGGGTAATGTTCACGGATAAACTTGACATTCTTGACCATGTTTTCGTAAAGCGGGCGGCCAGACATGCCACCGCAATCGCCATCGGCACGGAGCGGAGTCAGTTCGTTATACTTGACGCGGACCGGGAGATTTTCGATTTTCTTGGTCGGGTACGTGTTACCAATGACAACGCCGTTGACACCGGCCTTCACGAGCGCATCCATAATCGTTGCCGTATGCTCCTCAGCCATATCCGGGCTAAGCTTGGCATAAACCGCCTTGCGATAGCTCTGCGCATCGCGATAATTCTTGATTTCAGAGAAAATCTTGTCGATGAAGGACATGTCAAGATCGAGACGATTCTCCCCCGTATTCGGGCAGCTCACGTTGATTTCGATGTAATCGGCCACGCGATAAGCAATGGAAAAACTCTCGACGATATCCTTGACCTTTTCATTTTCGTCGGTGAGGCCCGGCGTTTCAGCAACGGAAATGCCCACACACATTCCGGCCCTGTGTGCGGCAGCAATCTGAGCATCTGTACGACGAGTCACAGCCTCGACACCATCATTGTTGAGGCCCATGCTGTTGTGGATGGCTCGGTCATTTTCGATGAACCCGATGCGCGGTCTATGCGTGTTTCCTTCGCGAACATGGCGAGTGGCCGTTCCGACGGAAATACCACCAAAGCCCATATTTGCAAAATCACAAATACGCTTTGCCGTCTTGTTTGCACCAGCCGCAAGCACAATCGGAGCCCCAAAATGGAGCGGATTGGAACCATCATCAAAAGTCACCACGCGATTCAGCGGCTTGCTCAGGTCCGGACGGCCGCCCATAAACGGGATAATCGGGGCAAAACGCGCCACATGTTTCAGGGAATCATGACGAAATTCCGGATTGTTGTGGAAAATGCGACGAATGAGAGCCAAAATGCGGTCACTGACGCGCATGTAGTATTCGTGGTTGATGCAATTATTACTCATGCGTAGTAAAATAGAAAAAAAAGCCACAAAAGATAGCCCAGCAAGACATGCAGAAGCTACAAACCACCTATTGCCACACCTCGAAAAATTTTATAATTCTTACTAGACAAGAGAGTAAATCATGCAAAATCAAATCAAGAAAAATATCCACGAAAACATGCCGCGCTATATCGACATGCTTTCAAGCTTGGTAGCCATTCCATCCATCAGTTTTGACAATTTTGACCAGAAATACGTTTTGGACTCCGCAAACGCCGTCAAGGCCATGTTTGAAAAAGCAGGACTCACGAACATCCAATTTTTGATGCCACCGAGCGGGCGCCCGAGCGTTTACGCCGAAAGCCTCACGAGCCCAGACAAGCCGACAGTGCTCCTTTACGCCCATCACGACGTGCAGCCGCCCATGAGAGAACCGCTTTGGAACACGCCTCCGTTCACGGCGACACTTAAAGG
Organism: uncultured Fibrobacter sp.; assembly: GCA_946407235.1. Classification (GTDB taxonomy): domain Bacteria; phylum Fibrobacterota; class Fibrobacteria; order Fibrobacterales; family Fibrobacteraceae; genus Fibrobacter. The sequence continues at coordinate 16,434 of CAMJNF010000023.1, forward strand.
CGACCGACTCTTCGGGCGCGGCACCGCAGACGACAAGGCGGGAATCATCACGCACCTCGCCGCATTGGAACAGGTCCGCAGAGAACTCAAGGGCGAAGGTCCTAACCTCAAATTCATCATCGAAGGCGAAGAAGAATCCGGAAGCGCAGGCTTCGAAAAAATCCTCACCGAACATGCCGAGCTCTTGAAATGCGATGCCGTGATTGTCGCTGACCTCGGAAACTTCGCAAAAAACACACCGTCCATCACGACGACTCTCCGCGGCATGGGTGCCGTGGGCGTCACACTCCGCGCAACAAAGGCACCGCTCCATTCCGGCTCCTGGTCCGGTCCAATTCCCGACCCAGCGCAAGCTCTTTGCCGCATGATAGCAAGCCTTGCCGACAAGGATGGCAAAATTCTCATCCCGCATTACGAAGACGATGTTATCCCGCCGACCAAGGAAGAACTGGAATCGTACAAATCGCTCGGCATGACCGAAAAGATTTTCCGCAATGACGGTGGCGTTTTGGACCAAGTCGATTTAAACGTACCCGAAGATGAAATTTTGATTTCACTTTGGCGCCGTCCAAGTATTATCGTTAGCACCATCGAATCGGGTTCTCGCGCAAACGCAGGAAACGTGCTGCAAGACAGCGCCTACGCCCGCATCGGCATTCGCCTTGCGCCCGGCATGGACGCAAACAAATGCACCGACATGCTCGCCGACTTCCTTAAAGCGCAAGTTCCTCACAACATGGAACTCACCATTGAAAAAGAAGATGGCGCAAATCCGTTCGTGACCGACACGAATCATCCATTCTTCAAGAAGATGAGCGACGCCATGACAGACGCTTACGGCTCCCCCACCAAGTTCATTGGCTGTGGCGCAAGCATCCCCGGCGCAGAACTGTTCCGCAACACGTTCGGAGACATCCCTATTTTGCTGACTGGTCTCGAAGACCCGGAATGTAACGCGCATGGCGAAAACGAAAGTCTTTATTTGCCAGACTTTGAAAGCGGAATCATCGCAGAATCGTTGTTCTTTGCGAAACTGTAGCAAGAAGAAGGAGTAAACATGAAACGTTTGAAACTAGTGGTTCTGACCGGCGCTGGAATCAGCGCTGAATCTGGCCTCCGCACGTTCCGCGGAAACGACGGCATGTGGGAACACGAAAACATCGAGGACGTCTGCACGCCGGAAGCCCTCCGCCGTGACCCGAAACGCGTCAAGGATTTTTACAACTTCTTGCGCAAGGGACTCCCCGAGCACCAGCCAAACGCGGCGCACATCGCGCTTGCCAAGCTCGAAGAGCGCCTCGGCGACCAATTCCTGCTCGTGACGCAAAACGTCGACGACCTCCACGAACGTGGAGGCAGCAAGCGCGTGCTGCACATGCATGGCGACTTGATGAAGCTCCGCTGCACAAAGCACGAACATGAATTCGATTTCACGGGCGAAGAAACAATGGACACCAAGTGCCCCATTTGCGGAAGCCCCGTGCGCCCGGACATCGTTTTCTTTGGAGAAACGCCCTTGTACATGGACGAAATCCAGAACGCCCTTATGAACTGCGATGAATTCGTCTACATCGGAACCAGTAGCGTTGTGTATCCGGCAGCTGGGTTCAAGAGTTTCGCCCACTCCTACGGAGCAAAAGTCACATGCCTCAATCTCGAAGCGCCTTACGGCGACCCGTACACGGACGTCGTCATTCAAGGGAAAGCAACAGAAATCGTTCCCAAGTGGTGCGAAGAATTTAAGTGATTAGTAGGCGGTAGGACAAATGCGTAAGATGAGCGTCGCGACAAAGCTTGCTTTGGCATGACCGAGTCTAGCATTTGGTACTTGAACATAGTGAAAGTACAAGTAGGCAGTAGGAAGTGGCTAGAAGTTAAAGGGAGCCACGAAAATTGCGCGGGACAGCCCGCGCATTTTTTATTTCTTTTCTGGCGTTTGGGGTTCCGCGACATCGTCCTTAATCAAACGCACATACGATTGCGAATGAGTGCTAAACGTGACGCGACCCGGAAAAATTTCAAAGCAGAACTTATCTTCAGCCGTCCAGAAATGGCTAAAGTAATTATTGCTGATACCCGTATTGCTTTTCACTGGAGTCGCTTCAAAGCCAAGATTATCGGTCGGAGTCACACTGCACTTTTCCCAACCCTTGCGAGACATTAAAACACTCGACGGATCGCCACAGCCTAAGCTCGCCGCGGTCTGCGTCAATATTTCAAAATCCTTTTTCTTGGGAACGCGCCAACCTCTTACGGCACAATACTTGTTCACCGCATTCCATTCGTACACGCCATCGCCGGCATAACCCACGCACTTGTATTTCAGCGGTTCCTTCATCCAAACTTGGTTGCCAATCCTCACGGTCTTATAAACCTGACCATCACGCGGATCGACAAATTGCGATTCATAAAGATTCGGGGAAAGTGAAAATCTTTTTTGCCAAATGTATTCCTGCAAAATATCAAGCATTTGGGCGCAAGGTTCGAAAGACAAACCTAAATCCACGCAAAGGCGTTTTTGGCAAGCTTCTAAAACTTCCTGCTGTTCGCCATCCGAAAAGCTTTTGACCTCGTACATGCTCGACGGGATTTGCTTGAGTACGAGCAAAAATAAACGGTCCTTTGCATCCGCAAATTCGGGAGCGTTCAAGCTCCGCAATTCATTTTCCAAAGTCGATTCGTTTGCAAAAATGGAATCACCGACTTTTTGCACAAGAGTTTCGCACAACGTTTTGACATTTTTTTGCGCCACCTTGACCGCTGGGCGAACTAATTTGGCCCCGCAGAACGGGCAATTTTCCATTTTATCGATTAAAGCATCAAAGTCCTTTAGATTCTTATGACACTCTTTACAGAACATAGCGTTTTCCCCGAATAGATTCTCGAATTTTCAATGTTAATATTAAAAAAAGAGACAGAACGGGATGTAAAACTTATGCAAAAAACGATTGCAAGGAACAACTACTTAGCACCAAAGCAATACGCGAAATGGTCTGCTTCGGCAATTTTCGACGGGAGTTCAGCGGAAAGGCATTTTTCGCGAACATCGGCGGAAGCCTGGGCACATTTGCAGCAACGGTCTGCAAAACGGCAGCCCTTTGCAAAGTCTTTTGGATGCGGCACGGACCCCGGGATAGAAGCAAGCGTGCGCAAGTCGCTATGGCTTTCGGGAATGGCCGCCAAGAGTCCTTGCGTGTACGGGTGCATCGGATGGTTGATGACCTCGCGAACAGGACCTTCTTCAACGATGCGACCGGCGTACATCACGGCCACACGGTGAGCGTACTGCGAAACAATGCCCATGTTGTGCGTTATGAGGAGAACAGCGGTCCCCGTCTTTTCAGCCATGTCCTTGAGCACGGCGAGAACTTGTGCCTGCACGGTCACATCCAATGCGGTTGTCGGTTCATCGGCAATAATCAATTTGGGCTTTGGCAAAAGAGCCATCACGATGCAAACGCGCTGGAGCATACCACCCGAAAGTTCATGCGGGTACGAATTCAAAACGCGGTCGGGATCGGTAAAACCAGCCAAGCGGAGCTGCTCGCGGATAAGGTCTAAAGGAGATTCCCCCCGGAATAAATCCGGGGCAGGCTCTTCAAGTCGGGAATGACAATCCTTTCGGGACGGTGCGTTTGGGGACTGCGCATTTTGAGATGGCGCGGATTCTTGTTTGGATTGCGCGCTTTTCGAGACTGCATTTTTCGAGACAGCGCCGAACTTAAAGACTTCGAGAAGTTGCTTTTTGATAGTGACGACGGGGTTCAGCGCTTGCATCGGTTCCTGGAAAATGCAGGCGATTTCAGAACCGCGAACGGATTGCAAATCCTTGAGCGGGAGTGTCGCAAGGTCACGAAAATTCGCATTGCCATCGTCAACATTGCGCGCATCTTGAGCCTGCGCATTTTGAGTTCCCGCATTGAACAAAATCTCGCCGTTCACAATCTTTGCGCTTGGCCACGGCAACAAGCGCAAAATGCTCATAGCAGTCACGCTCTTTCCGCAACCGGACTCGCCCACCAACGCAAAAAATTCGCCCGGGAAAATGTCAAACGAGACGCGGTCCGTCACTTGCAACGGCAGTTTGCCGTCACGCGGGTTACCATTCTTATCAAACCCAAACGCCACCGAAACATCTTTAACGCTTAAAACCGCACTGCTCATATCTAAATTCTTATTGTTCAAAAACGATACAAATCCGCAATCAAATTATACAACATTATCCCAATTCCGAACTCCGAATTCCGAACTCCGAATTTAAACATATCTATCCCCCGACTTCGGATCCATAGCATCTCGCACACCTTCGCCGACGAAAGTCGTAAGGAGGAGGGTCACAAAGAGCGCCGCGACCGTGCTCACGGAAATCCACGGAGCATAGAGGTTGTTGAGGCCCTGACTCATGAGTTCACCCCAACTCGGCGTCGGCGGCTGGAGCCCAAAGCCCAAGAAGTCGAGCGACGTGAGGCTCCCGATTCCGCCGATAAGCGTGAACGGGAAAAGCGTCACCACAGGCGTCATCGCGTTCGGCAAGATTTCCTTGAAAAAGATGTGGCGATGCCCAAGTCCAAGCACCTTTGCGGACATCACGTACGTCATGCTGCGGAGCTTCAGGAATTCCGCACGCATGTAATAGCTAAGCGAAAGCCAGTTGAACGCCGCCATAATCAAAATCAAAAGCCAGAAACTGCGCCCATAAATGCTGCCAATGAGAATCACCACATAAAGCATCGGGAGCGACGACCAAATTTCAATCATACGCTGCATGCCCGTATCCCAGAACTTCCCGAGATAACCTTGAATACCGCCAATGACAATGCCGAGGAACGTCCCGAGCATGGTCAAGAGCAAGCTAAAGCTAATGCAAATGCGGAACCCGTGAATCAAGCGCGAAAGAACATCGCGCCCATTGCTATCGGTCCCGAGCCAGTGCTTTGCGCTCGGCGCAAATGGAGGGGTTCCCTCCTCGCTCAGATCCGCCTTCAGCGGATCGTGCGGCACTGGCGGCATGAGCGTCCACATTTCGGGGCAGCCACCCGCACGCGGGAATCCATCTTCTTCGTCCTGCTTGCATTCAGCAACATCCGCAAAAAGCTTCGCGTAGTCCTGTTCCGTCTTGTATTCACCGCCAAAGTCCGCTTCGCTGTAACGCGCAAACGCTGGGAAATAACTCTTGCCGTTGTAACGCAAATAGAACGGTTCATCGTTTACCGTCCACGGGCTCGTGAGCGAAAGCAAATAAGCCACCACCAAAATCACAAGCGACCAAAAGGCGCGCTTGTTCTTGCGGAAGCGTTTCAGGCGATTCAAAGTTTCTGTCGAAAGTCTAAGTTTCATTTATACAAGTGTTCTGCAATAGAGTTCCGTGAATGGCGACCCCGGAATAAATCCGGGGTGACAGGTCCCGGCTTAAATACTCGTCTCGATAAATTCCTTGCGGAACGTCCCGTTGCCAAGCAAAATATCAATTGGCAGCTTGTGGAACTCGTACTCGTACGGCGGCTGTTTCCACGCAAAGTCATTCGGGTACTCGTTGAAAATGTACTGCAACAGTTTCACAGCCATTTCAAAACTGCGGAACGAATTGCGGTCTGTCACATGAATCTGTGCGCCGCCACAAATCTGCCCCGCCCCCTTGTGGAACGTCGGTTGGAAGTAGTTTTCGCGGAAATACACGCCCGGAAGCTTGAGGCCATTCATGTACTTGCAAAGCTTGACAGCATCGATAAACGGAGCGCCAAAAATTTCGAACGGGCGCGTCGTGCCACGGCCTTCGCTCACGTTGGTCGCCTCGAACAAGCACATGCCCGGATACACGATGGCGGTATCGAGAGTCGGCATGTTCGGGCTCGGCAAAATCCACGGAAGGCCCGTTTCATCGAACCACATGCGCTTATCGTATCCATCCATGTGCATCACGTAAAGTTCGCACTTCGGGAATCGTTCGGCCTTGAACTGTTCGGCAAGTTCGCCAATCGTCTTTGCATGGCGCGTGCGGATGCTATGCAAACCCACAAAACTCGTGTAATTGAGGTCAAGTACCGGACCTTCTTCATCGACGCAGTTGATCGGGTTCGGGCGATCCACAACAACAACCGGAATCCCCGCCTTTTCGCAAGCCTTCATGCAGAGGAAAAGCGTCCAGATAAACGTGTAGTAACGGGCGCCCACATCTTGCAAATCGACAAGCATCACATCCACATGCGAAAGCATTTCTGCAGTCGGTTCACGATGTTCACCATAAAGGCTGTAAACCGGAATATGCAATTCCGGATCTTCGTAGCCTTCCCACTCAATCATGTTGTCTTGCGTGTGTCCCTTGATGCCGTGCTGCGGGCCAAATAAAGCCGAAAGCTTAAAAAGCTTGCCATCATATTCTTTGAGCAAATCAAGAGTGTAACGCAAATCAGCACAGACCGAAGCCGGGTGGAGCACAGCTCCTAATCGCTTACCACGAAGCGCCGCCGGGAAACTTTTTTCGAAATGAGAAAGAGCTAACGTAACCATGTTTTTAAAGGTAGTAAATAAAAAAAGCAACCCTATCAAGAGTCGCTTTTTCATTCACTAATTTTAACCCAATTACATTCTAGCAACAGAAAACTACTTTTCTTCATCTCCGCAGGAGCCATCGAACACGCAAGGAGGGCCATAAAGAACCGGCATACGTTCAAGCAATTCGTATTTTTCGAAGAAACTTTTTTCACTCAATTGTACAAATGCATTGCTATAAATTTTATTTCCCTTTTCATCTGTTTCTATAGAAAATGTTTCACCATTATCACATTCTACAGCATTGGATCCATTCATGTGACAAGGAGTTTTTTCTTCTTTCTTTGTCTTGATAAAAATATTATAGTTCGCCATAAATTCCGCTTCGTTATAGACCCTGCCATCAGAGCACTTGTATGTTTTTTCCTTGACCATAAGGACTCCGTATTTGGCACAAATTTGATCGCCGGAGCAGCTCGGAATTTCAGCGTTTTCAATTACCGATTCAACACAAGTCAAACCATCAGCACAAACAAGAGTAGAATCACCAAGCGTCTTTGTGCAAATCTCCCCCATTAAAACGCCGTACAACGGCTGAGGAATAACTTCCAAACTGCTAGAACTTTCAGGAACAGGCGTAGAACTAGACGAACCTGCTTCAGAACTAGAAGACTGCGTTGCTGAACTAGAATTTGCGTTTTCAACATTCGAACTAGAACTTGGATTTTGTGCCACAGAGCTAGAGCTATGTTGAGCTGCAGAACTGGAACTCAAGCCATCTGTCGCTGTACTTGAACTCGAATCCGAGCCTCCGAAAACCGGTGCCGTGGCCGAATTATCATCGCAAGCATTCCAAAAGAATGCAGTCATCGCAAGCAATATTTTTTTCCAGTGTTTATACATTTTGATACCCTCCAGAAAAGAAGACCTACACATTTTTAATATACGTAAACAAAAACTGATTCACAAGCCTAAATCTTTTAGCAATCACGCAATTTTTGTAGCATAAACCAATAAAAATGCAAATCAATTTCAAGAGCGTATTATATAGACAAACAGTGTCATTTTATTCAGCAAACTTTTTGACATCCCACCCTCTAAAATTTTGCCGCGACTCTCGCCTTTTACTATCTTGGCGCTCTTCATAGCGCAGATTGTGCGGCTCGGTCATGTCAAAACAATAAATTGTTTTGCCGCGACTCTCGCCTTTTACTATCTTTACCGCGTTCAAATTATAAAACAAGGATTAACAATGAGCAAGAATTACAAGATTGCAGTGCTCCCGGGCGACGGTATCGGTCCGGAAGTGATGAAAGAAGCTGTCCGCGTGTTGGACGTCGTTTCCAAGAAGTTCGGTTTCGACGTGAACGCCGAATGGGCAAACGTCGGTGGTG
>CAMJNF010000024.1 GCA_946407235.1 uncultured Fibrobacter sp.
AAATCAAGGTGGTTCGTCGGTTCGTCCAAGAGCAAAATGTCCGGGTTGCCAAACAAAGCCTGGGCGAGGAGCACGCGGATTTTTTGGCCGCCATCGAGATCGGACATCAAGTTGTAGTGGAATTCTTCAGGAATGCCAAGGCCCTTGAGGAGCACGGCCGCGTTGGAGTCGGCTTCGTAACCGCCGATTTCACCAAAGCGCGTTTCAATTTCCATGGCCTGCATGCCCTGTTCTTCGGTCATTTCAGGGAGCGCATAAAGTTCGTCGCGCTTCTTGCCAAGTTCGTAGAGTTCCGGGAACCCCATCATCACGGTTTCGAGGACAGTGTTGTTTTCGTAAGCAAAGTGGTCTTGCTTCAAAACGGCGATACGTTCGCCAGGGTCCTTCGTGACTTCACCCGTGTTCGGTTCGAGTTCGCCCGAAAGAATTTTGAGGAATGTGGATTTGCCGGCACCGTTTGCGCCGATGACACCGTAGCAGTTGCCTCTCTTGAAGGAAAGGTTCACTTCCTTGAAGAGGACGCGGCTACCATACTGGAGACTGACATTAGAAACATTAAGCATGGCGCCAAAGATAGTAAATTGTAGGTCGTGATTGTAGGGGGCGCGTGCATCGCTGACCCGAAAAAGCTATTATATTGTCATCTTGAGCGGACCCTGGAGCCGCAGGCGATAGGGGTAGTCGAAGGACAACCTCAAAAGGCGAGTGTTGCATCCATGCTTGCATGGATATAACCGAGCCTAAGAGGTTGGGGCTTGACCCATTCAGTTATTTTTTAAGGTTTACTATGAATTTTAATTTATTTGGAAAATCTTTAATTTTGAAAGGGGCCTTGGCAACATCGCTTGCTTTGGCTTTTACGGCGTGCTCTGATCATGTTTCGGTTGTGAAATATGAAACCCATGAAGCTGAGGAGATGCCTTCACCTTCCGATGTATTAAAATCTTCATCAAGTACAAAGAGCAAGGCCAGTTCATCATCGAAAAAATCTGGAAGCTCATCATCCGCGAAAGCGGTAAGTTCTTCTTCTGTAAAAACGTCGAGTTCTTCCTCAGCAAAGGCTTCGAGTTCCTCTTCTGCAAAGAAACCTGCAAGTTCCTCCTCTGAAAAAGCACCGAAATCATCTGCTGCATCATCATCCGCGAAAGCCGTAAGTTCTTCTTCTGCAAAAGCGTCGAGCTCTTCCTCAACAAAAGTTTCAAGTTCCTCTTCTTCGGCAGAAAACGTTTTCTTCGTTGAAAATTGGCGACAGGCTTGCCTCGACAAAATCAATGAATATCGCGCTACCGAAAATTTGGAACCATTGACCCTCGCACCCGAAGAAAAGCAAACATGTACTGACAAACAGGCCGGCGATGACCTTGCCGAAAATAAGGCGCACGGTCATTTTGGCGCTTGCGGCGAAGGTGCTCAGAATTCCGGCCCGAACTTCAATACGTCCTGGAGAAAAACGGCTATCGAAGTTTCTGACGCTTACCTCAAGATGATGTGGGAAGACGAAAAAGCGCTTGTGACAAGCGGCCAGCGCGACCCGAAAAAAGACGAAGATTATCCCTACATAGGGCATTACCTCAACATGAAAGGCAACTACAAAACGGTCGCTTGCGGCATTGCCCTCACTGAAGATGGCAAAAAAGGATGGTTCAACGTAAACTTCTTTAGAAGGTGATGGTTTTCCAATCCTGAAAATTACACTTTTTGTAGTATTTGGATTTTTGGATCATTTTTTTATCTTTGGGCCTATGAAAATTAGGCCTCTTTTTTTTGTTGTTCTGTTAGCGTTTACGGTGCAAATTTTTGCAGAAATGCCGACTGGTACGGTTGTTTTCAAAAATCAAGCGGATGCGGATTCGGTTGCTCCAGCGCCTGCAACGGATTCCGTAAAGTCGAAACCCGCGAAAAAAGGAGGGCTTCTCGGTAGCCTTTTCCCGGTCGAAGAAGATGAAGTGATTTCTCGTGGAAATTTCCTCACGGGCGCAACGCTCTTTTTGCTCCAAGGCAATTCTGATGAAGATGCTTTGAATATTCTCTTTGGCGATGTTTACAAGGCCGAAGGTTACACGTTCACCGCAGAGGCTTTTGGTGGATATTTTATTCGTGATGCGATGGCGATTGGTTTGCGTGCTGGTTATAGTCGTACCTATGTCGATGTTGATTACTCGATTCTTGAAGATTTGGCCGATATCAAGGAACATCGCAAGTATGTGAGCAACGGATTTTTTGTGCAGCCTTTCCTCAAAAATTACTTGAAGGTTTTTGATTCGAGGACGCTTTACTTCTTCAACGAAACTTCGCTTACGGTGGAATATTCTTACGGAATTTCGCAATCGGATGATGGCGAGGATGTCTCGAAAACGCGAAATCACGGATGGACTTTTAAGTTTGGCATCAATCCGGGCCTTTGCATTATGGTGTTGGACCGCTTGGCTTTCGAAACATCGGTTGGTCTCTTGGGTTTGAATTCTTCGTGGTTGGTGGTCGAAGAGAATGGTGAACGTCGGAGTGAAGTTACATATAACGTTGTAAACTTTAAGATAAATTTGCTTGCGCTTGATTTTTCGCTAGTTTATTTCTTCTAGGAGCTTTTCATGTCGTTTAAGAATAAAGTTTTTTGGCAAGTTATCGCGATGTGTTCTTGCGCCGTTTATACGCTCGTTTCTTTAAATGGATGCTCTGCAGATTACGATACTTTTGGCAAATCGGATTATCACGTGCTGAGCGAAATTACTCTTGCCGAACAAGAATCTTCGCCTGCGGTTTACACGGATGCTCATCGCATGGAATTTGATTTGGTGGCTCCGCCGGAATCGCTTAGAACCTGGGATTCTGTAACGGTCGAATCGATTGACATGAGTCATTTTGCATCGCTCCATTTGGTGAAGGATGGTGTGTCTGTATTCCCGACGGATTCTTTGAAATTGGATTCGCTTGCCGGAAAGGTGTCGGTTTCAGAAAATGCAATTAAGGCTGGCCATAAAATTGCAATGCCTTCGGATCATGTGATTTATGTTGTTGTTATTTCTGAAAGTGGGAAAGGGGCGATTTGGCAATTGACGTTTAATATCCCGAATGTGGAACCGGCAAGTAGTTCTGCTACAAAATCGAGTAGTTCGATAAGTCCCAAATCGAGTGGATCAAAGGGCAGCGATTCTCGTAAATCTAGCTCTTCGAATAAAGTTTCTTCTAGCTCAGGTGCGGTTTCTGCATCGTCTAGTTCCGCAAAGTCTACGGCGTCCTCAAGCAGTTCTGTATCATCTGCAGCAAGTTCTTCTGCATCGAATTCTGCATCAAGTAGCGCGACGATTCTCGTCTCTAGCAATTCTACGACTTCCGTAGCTCCAAAAATTCTAGCGCTTTCTATTGCAGGCCGGGCTGCTGTTGTCAACGAAGAAAGCAAGTCGATTCACGTTGACGATCTTGATTTTCGCACGGACTTGACATCGCTTGAACTTTCAGAATTGGAACTTTCGGAAGGTGCTTCGGCAAATATCGAAGTGGGTGAGGCCTACGATTTTGGTGCAGGCGTTCAGGTTTCAGTGACGAACGGAAATGGCGATAGCGAAACGTACTCCGTCAAGGCAGGCTACCAATTGCTGGGCTCAAATTTCAACTCCTGGAAGGGCGATGAAGTGATGCCGGATTCTATTTGGGGTAGCGCTAACACGCTTGTAACGACGACGAAAAAAGTAACTTCGGGCTCCATGATTGGTGCAGAAATTAAGACGAGTTCTGTTCTTACCAAAACGGCGAGTGGAAGCCTTTATACGGCTGTTTTCAACCCCAATGGTGTAGGTTTGCTTTCGATGGGAAATGCGGATACATGGCCCGATGGCAACGAACTTTTGGACTTTGGCAAACCGTTTGCAGCGCGTCCCGAATTTATGGAAGTCAAATTCACTTACGAGGGCAAGGGCGATAGTTGCGATATTTACATTCTCCTTGAAAATCGCACGGGTGATAAAAATATAAACCGCAAGTCGAGTGACGTGAACAAGTTGGTGGCTTCGGCTTGGTTCCGTTCCACCAAGGCGGATAATTCCGGTCGCGAAAATCCGGATGTGGTAAGCGTTTCCGAACCCGACGAAAATGGAATGCGCACGCTCCTTCTCAAGCTCAAGTATGGCGAACCGCTGGAGGGTTCTCCGATTGAAGGCTCTTCTGTGTTCCTCGCCAAGCTTAAATCTTCGAATAAATCTGCAATCCATAACGGCCTTGTGCAAGGAACGGGGGAGGAACCTGTAACGCATATCCGCGTGGTCTTTGCTTCGAGTGCCGACGGAAACCATTACAATGGTAATAAGGGTGCGACTCTTATCGTAGACGAAATGAGGTTGATTTATTAAATAAAACTCACATGGGTTCCCAAACTTTCGGCTTTTAACTAACTTTAAAATTAAGGTTAAAAAATGATACGAAAGTTCTTACTCCCAGTTCTCATTGCGTTTTATTCGCTTGCCTTGACCTCTTGCGATAATAAGCAGGCGGTCATCCCCAATAAGGTTCATTCCATTAGCGATCTCGGCCACAAAAAAGTGGGCGTGCAGATTGGCAACACTGCCGATATCTATGCTTCCGAATATGGTGGCGATACGGCGAAAATCAATGTCGAGCGCTACACGAAGCTTGCCGATGCTGTGCAGGCGTTGATGCAAGGGAAGATTGATGCGGTCATGAGTGATGACCAGCCGGCCAAGGCTTTCGTGCGTCAGAATCCGTCACTTCGCATTCTCGAAGAAGTCTTTGTCGAAGAGATGTATGCGGGCGTGGTCGCGAAGGGCAACGAAGCGCTGCTTGATTCTGTGAATCAGGCGATTGCGCAGATGAAGTTCGATGGCGTTTACGATTCGCTTTTTAATACCTACATCAATCGCAATGGCAATTATCATTATCAAAAGAAGGTGACTGAAGGGCCGAAGCTTGTTGTTTCGACTAATGCGCAGTTCCCTCCATATGAGTATTACGAGAACGCAAAGGTTGTTGGTTTTGATATTGAAATTGTCAACTATATCGCCGACTACATGCACCGCACGGTTGAAATCCAAGATATCGAATTCGACGCGATTATCAATGCGGTTGCTTCGGGCAAGGCGGATGTCGGTTTTGCTGGCTTCACGGTTACCGAAGAGCGTAAAAAGTCCATCAACTTTACGACTCCTTACACGCTTTCTAAAGTTGTCGTGATTGTCCGTGGCGACCAAGCTATTGAAAACGAAGAAAGTTTTGGCGACCATCTTTATAAGAATTTCGTGAAGGATTCTCGCTGGAAGTTTATTGTCGAAGGTCTTCGCAATACGCTTATCATTTCGTTCTTTGCGGCTCTTCTTGGCATTATGATTGGTTTTGTGATTGCTCAAATCCGCACGAACAACGAATTTAACGGGCGCTATAAAGTCTTGAACTGGTTTGCGAAAGCTTACCTCGCGGTGATTCGCGGAACGCCGATGATGATCCAGTTGCTCATCATTTATTACATCGTTTTCTCGTCGGTGAATGTCAACAAGATTCTTGTCGCGATTGTCGCGTTTGGTGTGAACTCCGGCGCTTACGTTTCTGAAATTATCCGCAGTGGTATCAAGGGCGTGGATCCGGGGCAGATTGAAGCGGGTCGCAGTCTTGGTCTCAAGTTCCGCACGGTGCTTTATCACATCGTTTATCCGCAGGCTTTCAAGAATTCTCTTCCTGCGCTCACGAACGAATTTATCTCGCTCATCAAGGAAACGTCCATTTGCGGTTACATCGGCCTCACCGATTTGACGCGTGGCGGAGACATTATCCGCAGCATGACTTACGAAGCAATGCTCCCGCTCCTTGCTGTGGCTGCAATTTACTTTATACTTGTCGCCGGGCTTTCGGTTTGTGTTGCAAAACTTGAAAAGAGGTTGAAGAAAAATGAACGCTAATGCAGAAACTTTAATCCAGGTCAAGGACCTTTGCAAATCTTACGGTGACAAGCAAATCCTCAAGGGCATTTCCCTTGATATCCATCGCGGCGATGTTGTTGCCATTATTGGCCCTTCGGGTTGCGGTAAGTCAACGTTCTTGCGCCAGTTGAATTTGCTTGAGCTGCCGACGAGTGGCGATATTCTTTTGGATGGCAAGAGCATTTTGGCGAAGAACGTTTCAAAGCCTGAAATTCGCGAACGCGTAGGCATGGTGTTCCAACAGTTCAACCTGTTCAAGAACATGACGGCGCTCAAGAATATCATGTTTGCTCCAGTGAAGCTCGGACGACTTTCGAAAGCGGAAGCTGAAACTCGTGCGAAAGACCTCTTGAAACGAGTGGGCCTTTTGGAACGAGCCGATCATTATCCGGCGCAGCTTTCGGGCGGTCAGCAGCAGCGTGTCGCTATTGCCCGTGCCATGGCTATGCAGCCCGAAGCGATTCTCTTTGACGAACCGACGAGCGCTTTGGATCCTGAAATGGTCGGTGAAGTGCTCAAGATCATGAAGGACCTTGCAAAGTCCGGCATGACGATGATTGTCGTGACGCACGAAATGAGCTTTGCTCGCGAAGTGGCAAACCGCGTGCTGTTCTTTGCCGATGGCTACGCCAAGGAAGACGGAACTCCCGAAGAAATTTTCGACAATCCGAAGGACTCCCGCCTCAAGGAATTCCTTTCGGCACTTAAGAAATAGTCAGCAGACATTGGGGAAAAACGTCATTGCGCAGAGCGCATGACTGCTGTGGTCATCCAATACGAACGCAAGCGTTCGTGCTGTATAACCTTGCACGTCATTGCGAGGAGCCGAAAGGCGACGAAGCAATCTCTTGTTGAACAGCTCTGAGAATAGCGCTTCGAAGGGCGCGGCATTCCTGCATTACGCTGTCATCCCCGCCTCTGAGCGGGGACCTCCTTTAAAAGCAAGAAACCCCGGTTTTAAACCGGGGCTTCTTGCTTTACAATCGCGGGCTTTCTGCGCCGCGTCTTGCGACGCTTTTGCGCTGCTTTTAAGCGTCTCAGCGCTTAGTTATAGCTGTTCTTGGCGTCTGACTGGGCTTTGAAAATCTTGTCGTATTCGTCCTTGGAGATTCTCATGTAGCCTGTGACAATCTTGCCAGATTCGTCTTCGCCAAATTCGTAGTAGGCGGAATCGCCCTTGACTCGCATCAAAATATCCATGTTGAGGGAGTTCTTGCCTCGGAGCGCGTTGTCTTCGTATTTGGCGGTGAGATCGCCGTTCACGTTTCTGATGGTGTAGTCGATGTTATTTTCTGTGAAAACTTCGAAAATCATGTCGGCTTCGCCTTTCCAATAACCCGTATAGTTGGGCGTTTCATTGTCGCAGCCGAAGAACGTAAACGAAGTAAGTAAAAGAGCGGAGAGTAAGAGTTTTGTTTTCATGTTTTTAAATTAGATAATTTTTTTTAGTTGGGTTAATGATTCTATGTAATGTTGTTTTAACGCTGTGCTATTTACAACACCTGAAACCGACACTCGGGTATTGGTTTTGCGGATAGAAACTGAATTTGCTTACGGAACAGCTACTTTCGTTGTTTGTGTTCCATGCGCCACCTGCGACCAGGAATTTGTCAGGGTGCTGCTTGCTGGTCGAAGATGTCCATTCCCAAAGGTTTCCGTTCATGTCGTACATGCCAAACCAGCTGCGGCATTGCGTTTTGCGACCGCTTCTCTTGGCGGCTTTCGTGTTGGTATTGCATTTGCTTTGCTTGTAGCTGTTGCCATAAGAGAACTTGAAACCGTCCTTGCCACGGCAGGCGGCTTGCCATTCTTCAATGGAGCAAAGATGCTTACCTTCGTTCTTGCAAATGTTGGCTGCTTCTTCTTGACTTACCATGTCTTTTGGAGTTGCATCCGGTTGGTTCGGGTATTCATAAGCATCAACGCAAACTGTCTTACTGCCGACCGGGACTGGGAAGGCGTTCTTTCCGCAGATATTGTCGCTTGCCATATCGTATTTGGCTTCTTCCCAAGCAGTGCGGTTTCCGACGGAATCTGCGGCGTAGAAGAATACTGAACCCGTTTTATTGTAGTCGATTGGCTTGCTTGCGTCTTGCGGGTTGAGTGTGTCACCGATGGAGAGGAACGTTTTGCATTTGATTTCGTCGCATTTGACCCTAAGCTTGATAGGATCGTAGTAGCGGCCTGCAGGCGGCGTGATTTCAGCGGTAGGCGGGACCTTGTCTGAATTACGGAGACTGTCTGCAACGCGAGCTTTGTCCAAGGAATCTTGCTTAGCCTTGTCGAGTTTTGCCAAAGAATCAAGACTGTCCCGACGGGCTTTGCGGACGGCACGGATGCTGTCGCGGATGTTTTTCAGGCTGTCCTTGTTGATTGGGGGCTTGATGTTTGCCAGTGAATCTGCCGTGTGGAGGCTATCGGCGAGGCGCAAACTGTCTGCGATCCTTGCATCTTCGAGAGCCTTTAAGCTGTCGGCTTTCGCCTGTTCTGCACGGAGGCTATCGAGAATCTGCTGCTGGCGGAGCGCTAGTTCCGAGAGCTTCTGTTCTTCAATCGCTTGCTGCTTGACTTTGTTGAGTTGGCACTGCACAATGAACAGGCATACGAGCAAAAGGAACATCAGAATCAAGATGACAAGATTACGTTTCCCGTTCTTTTTCTTCTGTGGAGCGGTGGTATTATTTGGTTGTTTTGCGTTCTGGTTCATAATTATCCTAGACTTTATTTTCTACTGCTTCATTTTCTGCTTCGCTGGGTTCTTCATCGATGACTTCGTTGAAGAGGTCGTGCCAGTGGCGGAATATTTCGGCTTTCAGTTCTTTGGGGGTGAGTCCGCGTCTCAGATTATTTCTGTAGGCGGTTGAAATTTTACCGGTTTCTTCGGAGACGATGATGATGAGCGCATCGCTTTCGGCGGCGAGTGCTTTTGCAGCGCGGTGGCGCATCCCGTAACCGGCGTCTCCATCGGCGTTACCCGTTGGCATAGGCAAAATACATCCTGCGGCGACTATTTCTTTGCAGTTTAGAATCACGGCACCATCATGTAAAGCGGAGTTGGGGAAGAATAAAGCGCGTAAAAGTCTGGAACTGATGCGTGCGTTGAGCAGTTCGCCTGTGTCGGCGTAGTTCTTGAGGCCAACGCGTTTTTCAAGAACAATGAGTGCGCCTGTTTTTGTCTTGGCAAGGTCTTGGACTGCGGTGCAGATTTTTTGGGAAATATCATCGAGACCGCTAGCATGAAAGAGAATGTTTCGTAAGTCCACTTTGCTCACGCTTTGACCGATTCGCGTTAGGGCGCTTCGAATTTCGGGCTGGAACAAAATCACGATGGCGATAATACCGAGCGTTGCTAGGTTACTGAGCATCCACACGAGCGTATGGAGTTCCCACCATTGTGCAATGAGCCATGCGAGAATAAGCAAAAATCCACCGAAAATCATCTGTGCTGCGCGCGTGCCACGGAACAGCAGGAAGATGTAGTAAAGAATAACTGATATGAGGAGCACGTCCAAAATATCAGCCATGCGAACGTCAATAATGCCGAATAACTTAAACAGGGTCATGGGGCTTCAATGCCTCCAGGTATAGTAGAGATTCTTTTGCTTCGCGCACATCGTGAACGCGGATAACGCTTGCGCCGCCGAGCGTGGCCACAATGCCTGCGGTTACGGTCGGGATCAGTCTGTCGCTCGTTTCAAGCCCCGGCATTTTGCCAATGTAGGACTTTCTCGAAGTCCCAATCAACACAGGGTAGCCGTCCTGGAGCATGACATCAACGGATTTCATCAAGTCTATGTTGTCTTGAACGGTCTTTCCAAAACCGATACCCGGGTCAATGCAAATGCGTTCTTTTTCGACTCCAGCATCGAGGAGCTTTTGAACTTGAGCCAAAAGTTCTTCTTGAACTTCACGGACAACATTTGTATAGGGCTTGAAGTCCTGCTGCATCTTGCCGAAACTTCCGCGCATGTGGTTCAACACAACACTTGCCTTGGTACGTGCGACCGTTGCAATCATGTTGGGATCCATCGTGCAGGCACTGATGTCATTGATGATGTGCGCACCAAGGCGCATGCTTTCTTCAGCAACTTTGGCTTTGACCGTATCGACCGAGATGTAGAACTTTTTAAAACCGGGATTGTTGATGTCTTCCAAAATTGTCGCTGTTTGGGCTAGTGCTTCGACAACCGGGCAAACTCGGTCCAATTCTTCTTGTTCGCTTACGGGGGCGCTTCCCGGGCGGCTGCTTTCGCCACCAATATCGAGAATTAAAGCTCCTTGTTCGACAAGCGAAATGGCGTGTTCATATGCGGCTTCGGGCGCGTTATGCTTTCCTCCATCAAAAAAACTATCCGGAGTAACGTTCACGATTCCCATGATAAGTGGCATTCTAGAAGAGGGGATGGTGTCATCTCCGATTTTCCATGAAATAGCACGTGTGGATTCGAGAATAGAGCTAAGCATAAATCAAAACGACCTTTTTATTCGTTTCCTTTCACTGAATTTGTTGCGGTTTCGTTCCCTGCGACGGGTGCGGGCTGCACGTCGGTAATCGGGGCTACCGGCGGTTGGTCACCCGGGTCAGGCGGCGGCGTGTTTTCTTCTTCGCGCTTTTTCGCGAGTTCTTCCATGGCTTTGTACTGGCGGCTCTTCTTTGTGCCGGTGAGCTTTTCGCCTGCCATGACCTTGTCGATTTCTTCGCGATCAAGAACTTCAAATTCGAACAAAGCTTCGGCGAGATCGATGAGCTTGTCCTTGTTTTCTTCGAGGAGCTTGCGAGCCGCCTGATCCATGCGCTTGATCAAGTTGTTGATGGCGTTGTCGATCTTTTCGGCCATCATTTCGGACATTTCCTTCGGCTTACTGATTTCGCGTCCGAGGAACACTTCGCCATCGGCGCGGCTGTAGCAGACCGGTCCGATTTCTTCGTCGAAGCCCCATTCCGTTACCATCTTGCGGGCAAGTTCCGTGGCGCGCTGGATGTCGTTGCTTGCGCCGGTGCTCTGGTGGTTGAAGAAGATGAGTTCGGCGAGACGTCCGGACATCATGATCATGATGCGTTCTTCGGCGTATTCGCGGCTGTAGCTGACTTGGTCGCGTTCCGGGAGGCTCATGGTCACGCCGAGAGCGCGTCCGCGAGGAATAATCGTAATCTTGTGGAGCGGGTCTGAATGCTTGCAGAGCAAGGTCATGAGGGCGTGGCCCGCTTCGTGGTAAGCGGTGTGGCGCTTTTCTTCGTCGGTCATCAGGAGCGTGCGGCGTTCAGCACCCATGCTGAGTTTGTCGCGGGCTTCTTCGAAGTCGAGCATCGTCACTTTCTTGTTGTTGAATCTTGCGGCAAGAAGCGCTGCTTCGTTCACCAAGTTTTCGAGGTCCGCACCGGCAAGTCCCGGGGTTCCCTTGGCGACAGCCTTCACGTCAACATCCGGAGCCAGAGGCACCTTGCGCTTCTTCAAGTGAACTTTCAAAATTTCTTCACGGCCCTTGAGGTCGGGGAGTCCCACCACAATCTGGCGGTCAAAGCGGCCCGGACGGAGGAGAGCCTTGTCGAGCACATCTGGGCGGTTCGTGGCGGCAATCAAAATCACGCCTTCGTTAGCGGTAAAGCCGTCCATTTCAACGAGCAACTGGTTCAAAGTCTGTTCGCGTTCATCGTGGCCGCCACCGAGACCAGCACCACGCTGGCGACCCACGGCATCGATTTCGTCGATGAACAAAATGCAGGGAGCGTTCTTCTTGCCTGTTTCAAACAAGTCACGCACGCGGGATGCACCCACGCCAACGAACATTTCCACAAAGTCCGAACCCGACATGCTAAAGAACGGGACTCCAGCTTCTCCAGCAACAGCGCGTGCGAGGAGTGTCTTACCCGTACCCGGAGGGCCAACGAGCAAAGCACCCTTCGGGATGCGGCCGCCAAGAGCATCGTACTTCTTCGGGTCCTTCAAAAATTCAACGAGTTCTTGCAAGTCCTGCTTGGCCTCGTCGCAGCCGGCAACATCGTTGAATGTAGTCTTCTTTTGCGAATTCAGCTGACGGACCTGGCTCTTGCCGAACGAGAACGGGCTCTTTCCGCCACCGCCCATCTGACGGCTCATCATGATGTAGAAGAATGCAATCAGCAAAATGGCCGGGAGGAACGCCACAAGCGTATCGATCCAGGTGGTCGATTCGTGAATGACCTTGACCTTCACGCCTTTGAATGTTTCCCAAGTCGAAATCTGTTCGTTCGAAATTTCGAGCATGTGGCTCTTGAAACGCTTGGTGTTGGTCGATTCACTGCTGGAGCGCGTTAGTCTTGTAATAGCGCTTTGGTTCTTTTTGGCCTCGGCGATTTCTTCCGGGGACATCTGGTAAGCGCCTTCGATAATCACACCATCAGGGGTTTTTTGGAGAGTAAGTTCTGTAATGACCTTGGTCGAGTCACCCATCATTGCCAAAAAGTCAGTGCGAGTAATGTCCTTGCCGGAATCTTTCCCAGTCATAGGGAACATCACAAAAAGCATGAGGAGCATGATGAGAACAATAATGAAATTTTTGTTCTTGAACGTAGGTGTAGGCTTTTTAGGTTGATTCATTATAATCCTTTTCTTTCATCTCGCAAGATACAAATTTTGCAGCGGACAGCGCGTCTTTGAACTCGCAAATCCAGACAGTATGGCGTATTTTGACGATAGATCGCTTGCGATAGACCGAACGGACAGGAATTTTGACGTGGGCGGGTTCCTTAGGGCCGTAGAAAAAGCCCATCGGGAAGCGGAAACCCAGTTCCGAAAGCCATAACCTGAATAATTCCGAAAGGTCGGCATCCGCATATTCGCGTAGAATTTTATTGAGTTTTTTCTTGTCTAACGAGACGAGAGACGTGTCATCCTGAGGCAGCGCCGAAGACAACTCAGAAGGCGAGTGTTGCGACCATGCTTGCATGGGCATAACCGAGCCAAAGAGTTGGGGCTTTGCCCCATCCAGTGAAGTCTCGTTTAGCAGACACGGTGCAAATACGTTTTCGCATTTGGCCATTACTTTCGCATACGCTTTGTCAGCAAGCCCCGCAATCTTGCAAAGCTGTTGGATTGTCCCCGAACATTCTTGTTCCAGATTCGGTAAAAACTCGTGCCTAATTTTATTGCGCGCAAACTTCACATCCGTATTGCTCTCGTCCTCGCACCAGCTTAAACCATTCTCGCGAGCGTAGGCGAGAAGCTCTTTGCGAGAGACGTTCAGGAAAGGACGGTAAAGAGAAACAGTAGGCAGTAGACGGTCGGAAGTAGACGGTAGACTGTTTGTTTCTGCTTTGTCATTCCCGCCACCGAGCGGGAATCTCCCTGAGTCATCTTCTTCAACTGTCATCCTAGAACAGTCATTCTCGAAACGAAGCGTGGGGGATGTATCCCCCTGATTGCAGCCCGTTGCACGGTCTTTCATCACCCCCTCTAGCGGGGCTTCAGACGCCAGCCCCGCAACGCCCTGGCTATTGCTTAGAATGCGAACTTCTTGAATCCCGCGAAGCCCAGCAAGCGTTGTCCCGCGCTTGAGCCGCATATACATCGTCTCCGCCTGATCCCCCGCATGATGCGCTGTCACAATAGCGATTGGGCTGTAGGAGACGAAAGACGAGAGACTAGAGACAAGAGAAATGTCATCCTGAGCGAAGCGTAGCGAAGTCGAAGGTCCTTTGTCATGCCCGCCACCGAGCGGGCCCCTCCCTTCTTCTTTGTCATTCCCGCCGGAGCCTGTGCTGAGCGAAGTCGAAGGTCCTTTGTCATGCCCGACTTGATCTCTTTGATCACTTAGTGCTTTAGCACTTATGTGAGCATGATCCGCGTATGGGGAGGGCATCTCCTTCTCGTTATTCAGAGCAATTTCGACTAGCGCTTTATATCTTGCATCCCTCGCATTTTCTTCAAGCGATCCCTCGGCCGCTTTGAGCGCATCACCATCCAAATGCTTCAAGAAAAACGGAATCCCGTGCGACTTTGCAAATGCCGCGACAAATGCGGCATCCCTATCAGCCGTTCCTTCGCGCAGCCCATGGTGCACATGTGCAATCCCAATCCATTCGATTCCAAGTGCTTCTCGATTTTCGATAAAATAATGCGCCAAGCAAATTGAATCTAAACCGCCCGAAACAGCAAGTAGCAGGCGTTTGAATCCATGATGGCGAATATTTTCAACTAAATCGAGCGGCAAGTGGTGAAAACCTCAACCTCAAATCTAAAAAAATTTAGATTAACGCTTTGTGGTTCTGCGTCGTTCAGTTTTTTTCATTTCTGAATTTTGCCGTAGAAATTAAAGCCAAAAGGCTCGGCAAAAAAATGCAGAGCCCATAAATGTGATAATCTGAAATAACTAATTTAAAGATTTCGTACATGTTTTTATAAACGAATCACAAATCTTAATTATTGACGTACTGACTTAGCCAATACTTTGTATCTTCTGTCGGAAGTCCCTTTGTGCATTCATAGAATTCGTCATTGTTGTCAATGCTGAATCCTTCTACAGGTCCTTCTTTATAATAAAATTGGTCATCACTTTTATCGCGAGCGCTCAATAAAAATTCTGCAGTTTCTTCTTTGCATAATTTCTCGTTGATGAATCCCAATCTTTGCGTGTTTGTACACGTCTTTCCGTTGCTAGACATCGTAGTAATGTAGTTCATTCCTGTAGCGTCGAATTTGGGAGTAGAAACAACTTCAAAAAGTTGATTGCCGATAGAGAACGATTGCTTAAATGATTCTCTGGGTTCCTTCTTTATCTTTTTTTCAATAAGCAGTTGCTTGATGATGGCGTCGCCAATATCATAACCAAAATTACGATCCAAAATGGCGCTGATATTGATATCGTTTTGATCTAAGTTGTCTGTATCAACGGTTGTGGTAATAAAGACGGAGTCTTTGGTGATTTTCATTGTTCTTGCAATTCCACTTATGCCACCGATGTATTTTGAACACTTGATTTCTGTATCTCCAAGGTTTCTTCTGCAACCAGTGACTTTCCACGTTCCATAAATATCATTGTGGTCATTGCTCAACGACAAGGTTTCGTAGTTACGGTATAAATCAAGAAATTCTTGTTCGTCAGGGTTGTCTGAAACTTGCTTTTCGGCGGGTCCCATCCAAAGTGAATCACTAACAATCTTATAAGAACCCGGATCCAAAGATTCAGGATATTCTTCCCAAGCGAACGTTTTTGTATCGGGGTGGTAATTGCAAGCGTATGTTCCTTGGTAAACACGTTTCGTTGCGTTATCGTATTTAATTGGAATCGCAAAAGTGTAACCTTCACCGAAGTCAGTTGTTGGCTGAGTTGTGGGTTTTGAATTGTCGAGACCCGATGTTGGATTGTCTTCGCTGCAAGCAACGAACATGAACATGCCAAATAAGAACGTGTAAGCTTTTTTCATATTAAATACCTTTTTTGTTCAAGTCGAATATATTAAATTTAAGCGATAAGGAGGCTGTCATGGCTAAAAATAAAGATAAAATGTTCAGCAAGGTTGCTGAAACGGTCAAAGAAAGCGATATAATGCGCATGCGACGCATAGACGGCTCCCAAAACGGAGCCACGTTACGGACAAGAGTTGTCCGAGACAAGACAAAGTACAACAGAAATTTGAAACACAAGAAGTCCTTCGCAGACGCGGGGGACTTCCCTTTTTTATGGGATGCAGTAATGCGTCCTTGCCTGTCATACCCGATTCAGTCGGGCATCTCCTGTTTTGCGGCTATGGATTAAAGAAAAGTCCATGTCTTCGGAGAAACGGTCTAGTCCATAGAAAATTCGGAGGGCTGTACCGCCATAAAATGCTGCTTTTTCGAAAAATCCGCCTCGCGAGAGTCCGCATAGCGCGACTTCCTGTGCTCAGCGTTGAAAGAATTTCCGAGGCTGTTCTTATCACGATTTCCTCCAATAACTATAAAATTTCGCATTTTGCGTAACGCATTTTGCGAAAAATTTATTTCACTTTATAGTACGCTTTGGGCGAGTTTTTCTTTGCGTTTTGAGCGTTGGTGCTATGTACGGCGCGGCCATTAAGATCAACGATGCGGGCGTTTTGTGCTTGCCTTTCGTGAACTTTTTCCGCGGCATCCTTGTTCCTGCGAGCGTCTGCGATGGCTGTGGTTCCGCTTTCTTCAATGAGTCCGTCAATGACTTTGGCTTTCCCGTCGAGGTTTGCTTTGTAGGGGATGGTCGCGTCTTTCAAAAGCTTGTCGCTGGTGATACTCGGTTCTGGCGATTCCCCGTCGGCAATTGAAATTCCCGAGACGGTGTAAATCGCTTCTTTGCCGGGCAAAAGTCCCTTGAGCGATGTTGCGCTGCGTTTGCCTTTCACAGTTACGTATGCGTTGTGGTACAGCGGGGCGATGCCAATGTTTTTCACGCGGACCGCAGCCGAAATACTGTTGACGGCGAAGCCTGTGATTTCGAATTTATAGCCCGCATAGGAACTGGCTTCATAGACGCGGCTCTTGGTGGCGTACTTGCCTTCGGGCGCGTCATTGCCGATGACGTATGTCATATGGTATTTGCTGGCGGCATCTTCCCAGGTGACGCCGTAAAGTCCGGCGGGGTTCAGGAACTCATGCTGGTCCTTGTTTTCGTAGTAGCTGATTTCGCCGCCGGCGGGTGAGGTTTGCCAGCGGTCAGTGCCCATGGTTTGCCAGTTCTTTTCGTTGTCGCCATCGCCTTGCGAGATGTCGTGTTCTTTGTGCATGAAGGAATCGTCGAAAAGACCGAAGTTGAGCGCGAGTAGCGTCTTGTTCCCTGCAATGGGTGTGTATTTTTTATCGGCCGCGTCAATCGAAATGCTCCATGGCGTTTCTTTGAACAACGTATCGAGATGCGTCAGAAATTCGGTTTGGTATTCCTTGGTTGGGAAGTTAGTGCCGAGTTTGAGCGTGGTACCGTAGATGTGGTATTCGGCCCAGTGACCGAAACCGGCCTGCACGAATGCGATACGCGGATCGTTGTCGTATTTTTTGGCGAAGTCGGTGTAAAACTGCTTGTAGAACCACTGGAGTGATGTGCTGCTCCAATCGGCGTAATAGGTGGGCCCGTCGCCGCCTGGATTCTCGGAGAAAGTCTCCAAGTAATTGCTGTTTGTCATGAAGTAGTTGGGAACGGCAGTTGCGCCTTTCACGCCTTCGGTGCAGTTGGGGGCGTTCTTGATAGTTTCGTTCGGGTATTCAAGGCGGAAACGCACAATGGCTTGGTGCCCTCGGCTCTTGACATCGTTGAGTAAACTTTCGAAACTGCTCCAGTCGTAGCTGATTGTACCGCCGCGTTCCCCTGTGACAACGGCGCAGGGGAGGCAATACGAAAATTCCAGCGCGATGGATTTTTGCAAGTTTTTCTGGCTTTTGGCTTGGTCGGGCCAGAACACGATGCCTTTCATGGGCTCTAGTGATTCAATGCTTTTGTTTAGAGCAACGGAACGCGCTGCCGCAACAGAACTTGTTGCGCACAAACCTGTCGTGAGTGCTGCGATTACAGCGCCTTTGAAAAAAATCTCTTTCACCGAATACACTCCTCTAGGGTATTGACCCTAGAGGTAAAAATAATCAGATTTAATTAAAAAAGGATATTTAAATTCAATTTGGCGGAGGCCCCTTTTATTAATCGTAAATATGATGGGGAAGTTGATTTAACATGTCCCTTGTTTCTTCATTGACTAGTTTGCTTCTGCATTGGTCACGATCATCTATATGACCTGTTGCATAAAAGTTCAAAGGGCCTCCATCTCTATATATATTATCGTTTTCGTCATCATATTTATAGAGTAAAATATCTTTGTTGCCTTCTGAACATACCTCTTTGGTTATAAATGCACCATGCATAGATGAGAGGCATTTTTTTTCATTACTTGAATATTCCAAGGAATAAAACATTCCTGTAGAATCTGCTCTTATAACGAAATTTCTTTCAAAAGGTTGATCGTTTAAGGAGAAAGATTTATAGAAATATCCATCTGAATAAATTTTAATGAACCCATGTTCCTTGAGTAATTCGCTCATGGTGGGGTCAAAATCGAAGCCCATTTCTTGTAATAGGGCGTAACTGGTAAAAGATTTTTCGTATGCAACTGGTAGAGTTTTGTAACGCCTCGTAATATAAACTGAATCCGGCGTGAATTTTAAAGCTCTTTCATCTACTACATAGTCATGAAATTCTGGTGTGCAATTGATTTCGTTTTTCCCGATAACTCTTGTGCATGTTGTAATGGTCCACGACCCTACAATACCATTGTTGTCATTGCTTAATGCTAATGTGTCTATGTTATGGTATCTGTCATAAAATGCTTGGTCTAAAGAATCTTCGGATACTCGTCTTTCGAGGGGACCAATCCACATGGAGTCACCGATGATTTTGATTTTATTTTTGTATAGCGGGTTGTTGTTTTCACCCCATATAAATGATTTTGAATCCGGTTGATAATTGCACGTGACTGTCCCCATATTTAGAAGGCCTGTTGCCTCGTCGTAAGTGTAAGTTGTTGCGAATGTGTAACCATCGCCTAAATATTCGCCTGTGCTAATCGAAGACGAACTTATATCGTTTGGATTGTTTGTATCCGAAGCCGATGTTGAGCTTGAATCGAAGCAACCTGCAAGCAGGAGTGTTCCTGATAAAAGTGCAATTATTTTTTTCATGACTCCTTCCTTTTGGTATGGTGATATCATAATTAAAATAGAAGTATTGTTATCTATAGCGTTATTGTTAAACGAATTTAACTTAAGGACATTTTTGATTTTTCCCAAAAAGCAAAAAAAGACATGCTGATAAAATTCAGCATGCCTATTTTCTAATAGCCAAAGACTAATTAATCAATAATTATTTTTCGCACTTTTTGAAGAAACAGCTGCGAGCTCCTGTATGGCAAGCGACCTGTGGGCCTTGCATACGCACCTTGAAAAGCAGTGCATCGCTGTCGCAGTCGGCGGCCCATTCGACGACGGTCATCACGTTTCCGCTCGTGTCGCCTTTGTGCCAGTATTCCTTGCGGCTACGGCTCCAGAAGACCATTTCGCCACATTCATGCGTGCGGCGGAGGGCTTCTTCGTCCATCCATGCCATCATCAGAACGTCGCCCTTGTCGGCGTCTTGAACGATTGCCGGTGCGAGTTTTACGCCACCGAATTCCACTTCGAATTTTACTTCTTTGATTAAGTCTTCAAATTTCATAATTCCGAACTCCGAATTCCTAATTCCGCATTAACCACGCACCTGTCCGTTGCCGCGGAGGATCCACTTGTAGCTGCAGAGGCTTTCGACGCCCATCGGGCCGCGAGCATGGAGCTTGTCCGTAGAAATGCCCACTTCAGCACCGAGACCGTATTCGCCGCCGTCTGCAAAGCGCGTGCTGGCATTCACCATGACGCTGCTGCTGTCGACGTTTGCGACAAAGTAGTCCTGAACGCTTGCGTCTTCTGCAACAACAGCTTCCGTGTGGCGGCTGCTGTTCTTTTCGATGTGTTCGCAGGCTTCTTCGACGTTGTCCACGAACTTGACGCTAGCCTTGAGGGCGAGGTATTCGTGATGGTAGTTGCTGTCGTAGCCAATGTCCTTGATGCGGCTGTCGTGCGATTGGGCATCCTTGTTGCCAAAGAGTTCCACACCGCGGTCGGCGAGGCAATCAATGAGCTTCTTGACGTTTGCATCATCGATGTGGCGGTCGATAATCACGCATTCCATGGCGTTGCACACGCCCGTGCGCTGCGTCTTGGCGTTAATCAAGATGTTTACAGCCTTTTCCATATCGGCGGACTTGTCCACGTACACATGGCAGATGCCGTTGAAGTGCTTGATGACAGGAATCTTGCTCTGTTCGACGACTGCGCGGATCAAGCGTTCGCCACCGCGAGGAATCACGAGGTCGAGGCAGTCGTTACGCTGCAAAAGCATGCCCACGAGATCATGGCTCGTTTCTGTCACGAGCTGTACAGCGTCCTTATCGACGCCATTTTCTTCAAGAGCCTGATGGAAAATCCCGGCGAGGCACTTTGCGGAGTTGAGCGATTCCTTACCGCCACGGAGAATCACGGCATTGCCGGCCTTAAAGCAAAGGCAAGCGCCATCAATCGTCACGTTCGGGCGGCTTTCAAAAATAAAGAACACACAACCTATCGGCACAGCGACACGGCTAATCTTGATGCCGTTCTTAAGTACGCGATCTTCGAGTACGCGACCGAGCGGGTCGGTGAATGCGGCGATTTCTTCGGCGCCCTTCGCCATCGATTCGATGCGTGCATCGTTCAAAGTCAGGCGGTCCATCTTGGAATCGTCGAGCTTGCCGGCGGCAGCATCGAGGTCGAGCTTGTTGGCGGCGAGAATTTCCGGCTTCTTTGCACGGAGAAGTTCAGCCACGCGGTTGAGCACGGCTGCGCGCTTTTCGGCGCTCAATGTACGAATTTTCTTGCTCGCGTTCTTTGCGTTTGTGGCGAGCTCGTCAGAGTATTTTTCCAAATTAACGTTATTCTGTGTCATAAAAGTAAATATAGAAATTTAATATGTATTGCACTGGATCCTTCGGGCTGTCGCCCTCAGGATGACGGTTTGCGTGCTTTGTCATGCCCGCCTCCGAGCGGGCACCTCCTTTTCAACGAAAAAAGTCCCGCGCTTGGCGGGACTCTTGTAATTACGTTTGAACGAAGCTGATTCTTGATTACAGCAAGTTCACGATGGCCGTGAACAGCGCATCCGACAAAGCGTTCGTTTCCAAACCTTCGATAACGCTGAACTGGTTGAACATAATCTGGCCATTGCCAAACGGCACAAGCTGCAAATCCACGCCCGTCTTGATTTCGCCATCCTTGAGCGTCACAGAACGTGCGTAAACCTTTGCGCCTGCGAGTTCGTTCAACGAAATGCCTGGCATTGCAGAGGCGGAATTGTGGTCGAGAACGCCGTTGCCGCCAAAGACCTTCATAAGCGGAGAATCCTTCGGCAAGTAGTGCAAACTGAATTCGTTTGCGCCCGTTGTCCAATGTGCTTCGATGTTATTTTCGAAATTGTGGCTCTGGTTCAAGAGGTCGATATCTTCAGTCGTCATATCCGAGAGGAGGA
Source organism: uncultured Fibrobacter sp. (assembly GCA_946407235.1). Classification (GTDB taxonomy): domain Bacteria; phylum Fibrobacterota; class Fibrobacteria; order Fibrobacterales; family Fibrobacteraceae; genus Fibrobacter. The sequence continues at coordinate 20,985 of CAMJNF010000024.1, forward strand.
GCGTCTTGCCGCCCTTCTTCGTGACTTCGATAATCTTGTCCAAAATTTCATCCGGCCAAGAACTCAAGTTTGCAGTGAAGATAATTTGTTCGGAACCGTCCAATGCGGCGAGCACATCACTCGATTCATCGTAGTTATCGAGGAAGCAGACCTTGCTCATCGCATCCTTCACGTCGGCCTGTTCAATCACGATCAAGTCTTCGTAGCTAGAATGAATTTCCTTGCCGTTGTCCTTGAGCGTGAGCTTAATCTTGTACATGCCTGTTGTGCGCGGTGCCATGAGCGTGCAAATGCCAAGCTGCGTAAGCGTCTTCTTGTCGGCCGGCTCTTCAGGCATAACCTTCTGCGTATTCAGCACCTTGTCCTTGCTGTCGAGGAGCGAAACTTCTATTTCCACATCTTCCAAGCGGCTGTTGTTCAAGAGCGTAAGCTGGAAACTGACTTCGCTCTGCGGAGTGACAACGTGTTCCAGTTCGCTAATGAGCACGCGGCTCGGAGTTGTGATTTCCTTGGCAAAATTCTGAATGCCCTTGGACTTTCTGTTTTCATCGGTAAAGCCGCTAAAGTCCGTACCGTTGTCCGCCCATTGGTCAATGAAGAAACCTGCAATCTGCGGGTTGCTCTGGAAAGCGGTAATCTGGTCGTACTTGCTCTTGAGCGCAATGCGGTAAACATCGGCGTTGAACGATTCGAAGTTCGGCCAAATCGAAAGCTTCTCGTCGGCCACGAACGTTTCCACAGACTTGAACTCGTTCTTGATTGCCTTCTGGCTCTTGACGCTGCGAGGACCGGCAATGGTGGTTGCGCGCTTCGGGAAGAGCGTATTGTTCTTGAGCGTTAGCAAGACCTTGTTTTCGATGTCGTTCAAAATCGGTTCTTCTTCATCCTGGAAGTGGCTGTCGCCAAGACCCGTATCTGGAACCATGAGTTCCAAGTCTTCCTTGTCGAACATGTGTGCAAGGTAGTGCGTGTAGGCTGCACTCGGATTTTCACGCGGATTCACGCGCATCGTGGCGTACTGCGAAATACGGTCGATAGAAACCGGGATGATTTTGCCCGTATCCTTGTGGAAGTTTGCCTCGTTGTCGAGATAAATACTGTTGAAGTTGCTGATAGCCGGGCGGCAGGTGTCGATCGGGCTAATCGCATTCAAAAGCTTGTTACCGTTCTGGAGCATGAATGTTCCGTTTTCGGAACCGAGAATCCAGGCGGCGATACACGGATGGTTGTGCTGGTCACGCACCATGTCGTTGATGAGCTTCTTCGTGATTTCGAGACCCTGGGCGGTAGAACGCATCGTGTGGATCGGAAATTCCTGGAAAACGAAAAGACCAATCTTGTCGCAGATATCGAGAGCCGTGCTGCTGAGCGGAGCGCCGCAAGAACGGATGACATTGAAGCCTGCAGCCTTGACTGCGTTCAAGTCCTTTTCCAAAGCCGGGTTCTGGTCAGTCCAAAGACCGCCTTCGCTCCACTGCTGGTTGTAGCTCACGCCAATGAGCTTCACGATGGAGTCGTTGATGTAGTAGTCGCCTTTGAGGCAGTCGAACTTGCGGAAACCGAAAGTCTTCACGACAGGGAAGGTGTATTCCGGAGCCTTGCCCTTGGCGCCCTTGATTTCGAGTTGCATTTCGATGGCAAACAGGTTCGGACGTTCCGGACTCCAGACGCACTTGTCCTTCTTCCAGTCCTTGATGCCAAGCAAAAACTTCTGCGTGGCGTTTTCCTTTTCGAGCTTGATGTCCTTGAAAAATTCGTAGACGTCGCCGTTCGGGTTCTTCATGAGAATGCGCAAGCGAGACTGGTAACCGCGCGGGTTGTTGAAGAAAGCTTCGACAGAAACGCGTTCCTGGTCCATGTCCGGTTCGACGTGGATGTCCGAGATGAACGCTGCGTTACCGAGAATCAAATCGACGTGACCGCAGATACCGCCATACGGATACTGCGACCAGGGGAGGCCCACCGGCATTTCGCCCGGGTGAGCGTAGCGGTCGTTTGCGCCTTCCTTGCTCTCGCGACCGAAGTCAATGCGGCTGTTCGTTGCACCCATGTTTGCCACGCGGATGCAAAGGATGTTTTCTTCGCCGAGTTTAATAGCCTTTTGTGTTTCGACAACGAAAGACGTGTAGGCACCAAAGTGGTCGCCAAGAAGCTTACCGTTCAGCCAAATAGTTGCATGCGTTGCAATCTTTTCAAAACGGAGGAAAATACGCTTCGTAACTTGCTTTTCGTCGTCAATCGTGAATCTCTTGAAATAGAACGCGCAGTCCTGTGCCATCAAAAGCTTGTCAAAAGCTCGTTCCCAGATGTGGGGAACGCTTACGGTTTGTGTTTTTTCAGGATACGTTGCATACCAGCGATTGGAGATGCCGGTATCTTCAGTGTCCCAGATCATCTGCCAGTCGCCATCAAGGCTAATAATTTTGCTCATTAGGAGAACCCTTTATAAAATTCCGCAGGAAAGATAGTAAAAAAGGGGTTAGTGATTAGTGATTAGTGGTTAGGAATGCTGCTGAAAACGTCATTCTGAACGAAGTGAAGAATCCAGTAAAGTTTTTTCGAATTGATTTAGGAAGGGGAACGCCTTCCCCTGATTGCAGCCTCTTTGTCCGCGTCATACCGCAAGCTGTCATGCCGGACTCCGTTCCGGCATCGTCTTTTCCATCCGCGTCCAAATCGTCTTCCATCACCCCTTCGCCTAAGGGCTCCGCCCCTAAAACCCCATTGCAGAGTGAATTTTTTGAAGTCTTTCCTAGCTTGGTTGGGAATCTGTTTTATCTTGTTTGTAACTTGCTTGCTGTGCTAAAAAAAGAGCCGTCCCGTAAAGGACGACTCTATGAGGGTTATTGGAATTATGTATT
>CAMJNF010000025.1 GCA_946407235.1 uncultured Fibrobacter sp.
TATTATAAAATCTCTACAAGGCTATGTTTTTATATTGTTATTATGCATAGCCTTTACAAATTCTTTTTCCTCGTCCTTGCTACAAGCGTTCTGCTCTCTTGCGAACGCAGGCAGGTGAATAAGCCTATTGACGTTTCACCGGAATCTTCGCACAAGATTTATGGCTTTGTTCGTGATACGAGTTCTTACTCAATGGTTGTCGATACGACCGTTCACGATAGCGCGTTCCGCGAAGAAACCGTCCCTGTAGAGCAAGGTGGCTTTGCAGAATATTTTGCAAGTCGGCATCAAAAAAATTCGCCTGAAACTAAAATTTTCTATGCCTATTCAGATTCTATAAGCCCATTTGTAAAGGGACATTCCCAAAAATCGTCTTTTATAGATTTGGTTGCTTTGGCCTATGCTCGGCATTATGAAATGGAAATCAGTCCAGATGATATTTGGCTTTTGATTCTGGACGGATTCCGCTTGCATGTAAAGAGCAATAGCGATACATTGAAAGACCGTTTTGTTGGACCGGATGTAGATACTGACATTAAAGTTTCGCGGATCGGCTGACACTGGAATCAACGCACGAAGAATGGTTTGGTGTCATTACGGATTTTTTCGATAGCCTTCAAGAAAAATTGCCTGCAGAAACGGGCGCTCCGTTGCGAACGAAATTTTCGACGACAAGCCCGGTCGATTACAATATTTCACGTTCTATGGTTATGGCGATAGCGTCTGAATATTATACGTATTCTGCCTATACTTTATGCGGTATTCCCAAAATAAAAATTAATGGCACAAAAGAGGATTGGAGCTTGTTGAAGGATTCCTTTAATAAGCTTGCTACGCGCATTGATATGGAATGGTGGTCGCAACAGTTAAACCCCATTCTTGATGAATTTGTTAAGGCTTTTGATGGACAAAGTTCTGTCGCTTTTTGGAAAAATATATATAAGTTATACAAACCCGAAGGCTGTGGAAATCCAAAATTTAATGGCTGGTTTTCCAAGTTCTATCCATATTTGATGGGATATTCTGATAAAATGGAGTTCGTGAAACGTACAGATTGGGAGCGTGATATAGATTTCGAAGATTTGCCCACAGCTCTCACTTCTGTCGATGTTAAATGGAATTATTTTGGTCAAGAAATTCCTTTGAAGCTTTATACAGGATTTGTCGGAATCCAGGTGGATACTGTTTCGAAAATGCTGAAGGCCGCAAGAGGATACGCGTTGCGTTCACAATGTGGCTGGTGCAATATAAAGAATGTTGCGGATACATTGACTTACATTCCTGGAAAACCGTATCGCTTGCTGGAGATGTTGGCTATTTCGGATTCAATGAATGTCTATGACAAGAACGGTTTGGCGTTTGCGACGCACGATCGCAAAGAAATCGAAAATTTTATAAAATCATCGAACTACGAGCAAGAATATATAGATCCTTCTTTACGATCTCATTTTGAAGGAAAATATAAGTCGATTTTGTCGGTCAACTTATTTAAAGATGGTAAGTTGCTAGATCACTTACAGTATTTTATTGCTCCTGAAGTGAATGCTGGCGGGATTCTTACCCTCCAAGGGGTGATTGAAATTAAAGACAAAAAGCGTATTGAATCGTTCTTTAAAGAACGAAATGTCGCGATTGATGGTGTGGTCAAGGAATTTGAAAATGAGAAAACCCTCCCGAAATTGAATGTCGAAATTTTTGTAGATTCGGTAGCCCTTAAAAAAGGAAAATCTCTTAGAGACGATCTGGAAATGAGAGAATTTAAAACAGGGATAATCCAAGCCTTTAAAAACTCAATGGGCTGGCGCCTCAAGAGATTGTTGTATCGCTATTATAATGATGATTTTAATTTATCCGCAGTAGCGGCGATGGGCTATAAAGAAAAAGGCCGTGTAGATGAGCATGTATCCTTATCCTTGGAGCCTGATTCCAATAAAGATTTCAAAAAGGAATTGAGGGAGGTGTTACATTACGGTTATATGCCTCCAGAAGTTCATACGGATGTTGGCAATGATGAAATTGCTCAAGAGATTGTTGATTTTGTCAAAGTTCATCTTGCTTTTACAAGGGATTACCGCATGGTCTGCAAGCAGAATGGGCAAGATGCCAAAGATTCTGTCGATATCATTGGAGCACCGGCTACAAAAAAGAGCCTTTGCAGTGAAATTAAGTTCTCTAAAGATCTTGCAACAGGCGGCGTTGTCCGTTATGAATGTATAGAATACAATAAAAAAGTGGTGTTTAGGGAACGTAATGAAACGTTGGATACGGCTCATTCCGCACTGCTTGATTCTCTAATAGCTGGATTCAAAGCAGAAAATGGGAATGCTCGTGAAAAGGTTTATCCTACTTATACCAATGCTTACTTTAACAAGCATAATGACGTATATGATGTTTGGCGTAATATCCCGTTGTCGCAAGTCGTAACTCTCAAAATCCCGCCGTGCTTTGTGGAAGAAAAATAGATTATGCATAGTTTTTACAAATTCCTTCTACTCATCCTTGCCGCATGCGTTTTGCTCTCCTGCGAACAGGAACGTGATAATGTTTCTGTGGATTTTATTCCTGGAAAACCGCGACCTATGCAAGAATCTTTAGCGCTTGCAGATTCTATGGTCGTATATAATGCACAGGGCATGGCCTACACAACGAATTGTTTGAAGGAAATCAAAAAATTTGCCAAGGTCGCGGTGCTTGATGAAGAAACTGTTGAATTTGAAAGAATTCTTAAAGATGATTTCTTAGATAAAGTGAATTTGTCTGTTAGCTTATTTCAAAAAGGGAAACTGATTGATTATTTGTTCTACTATGAAAATTCTTATTCTTGGGATACCCTGTTTGAAGGAATTGTGTATTCGCTGCAAGGCTACGGCAGAATGAAAAAACTGGCCCCTATTTATACTTTTTTCAAAGATCGAAATGTTTCTACAGAGGGCAAAACGGCAGAATTCAATACACGACCGAATCTACCAGCATTGAAAGTGAATATATATGTTGATACATTTGAATTAAAGGAAGGAAAATTTCTTAGTGATACGATGCCACCACGCGAATTTGAAACGGGACTTGTTAATAGTGTGAAAAGGCCTTGTCGTTGGCTTCTTGACAGAACTTTCAAACGATATTATAAAGAGGGCTTTAATCTTTCTGTTGATGCTACGATTACATTTGGCGATAGTGGCCATGTTACGAATGTTTCAATGGATACTGATCATCCTGAGTATAAAGATTTCTTGGAAGAAGTCAAATCCATTCTATATTATGCATGGATGCCGCCAGAAGTGCGAACGCAGCTTGTTGTTCGTCAAACGTGTCCTATATTTACCGAATACCTTCCTCCAGAATTGCGTTCACGCCGCCTTTTTAGCAAGGTCGCTGCACAAGAAATTGTCAAGTCAGAAAAGGTCCATCTTTCGTTTTCTAGAGAATATTTCCAAGAATGTAATGGCGAGGAAAGTGAAAAAGATTCCATTGAGATTGTCGGCTATTCTGACGTCATCAAAGAACACTGTGATGAAATTCGATTTTCCAAAGACCTCGCTACAGGTGGAATAAATTATTTACGATGCATACAAGGGAAGGCTAAAAGAGATCCGCTGTTCCCCAAAAAGCCGGTTAAACCAGCGCAATCATTTGAGCTGTTTGATAGATATCATGCCATGTACGTCAAAGAAGACCTTTCTTTAAATCAAGTCGTAACGCTCAAAATTCCGGCCTGCTTTGTAAAAAATTGAGTTTCTTGCAAACGGTTGTTTGCAAAATAAATGAGAAAAAGTCAAACCACTTGCAAATACCTTTTCAAAGACGTAAGTTTGAAAATGATTTGGAATTTTCAAACAATTAGCGTCCTTGACAAATGGTTTATTTTTGGCTAGATTTAATATTAACAGTTCCCACCGCGCCTCTTGACAATGCGTACCATGGTGGGACTTCGTTTTTTTTTGGCCTTGGAGTGGTAAATGAAATACTCGAAAAGGCCTATTGATATACCTGAACAGATTGCTGCTTTAAGTAATCGCGGATTAGTTATTGAAAATGAAACTTTTGCTCATCATCAGTTCTCAAGCATAAGCTATTTTCGATTAGCTTGTTATTGGAAACCATATGAAATAAATTCGATTACACATGAATTGATAAAGGGAACTTCGCTAGAGGAAATATTATCCTTATATGCATTTGACCGTGAATTGCGCAGTATTGTTTTTTCTGCTATTCAGGATATTGAAATCGCTCTACGCACTAGGATAATTCATCATTTTTCAATGAAGTATGGCGCTTTTTGGTTTATGGATGCTTCTCTTTTTTCTGATGCAGAAATATTTGACAAGTGTTTCTTGAGTTTACAGAATGAAGTAGGGCGTTCTAAGGAAGATTTTTTATTGGAGCATTTCAAAAAATACGATAGTCCGTCGATGCCACCCGTATGGAAAACATTGGAAGTAGCATCTTTCGGAACATTGTCCAAGTTATTTTGTAATATGGCTGATATTTCTGTAAAAAAGTCTGTTGCCAAAAGTTTTGGCTTGCCTCAATATAAATATTTGGAAAGCTGGATTCGCAGTATTACGGTTTTACGTAATTGTTGCGCTCACCATGCGCGTATATGGAACAGGCGTTTCCCTCTGATGCCTCAGTTGCCAAAACATTTGTCTTTAGCTTGGATTGAAGTTGATGGTACGAAACCGATGAAACTTTTTGCTTTGCTTTCAACGATTTTGTATCTTGAACAAAATATTGTATCAAATTCGTCTATCAAGGAACGATTATTAGTGTTGCTCATGAAGCAACATCAGTCAAGGCTGAAGGCTATGGGTTTTCCTGAAAATTGGCGAGAACAGGTCCTTTGGACGACAATTCAGTAGAGTTCACACCTCATTTGACAAATCGTCAATGCTTTTATTGGCGTAATTTTTGCGTTTGCCGTACATTCAGCGTATATTTAAATTCGGTGTTATGGGCTTTCGTTGTTTGGGGAATAAACGCGAATGGCTTAGAACCAAAGGATTGATATGTTTAAACAGCACATTCGCGTCGCCGCGCTTTGCGGTGCGCTTTCTTTGACATTGGGCTCAAATTCTTTTGCGGCAGAATTGCCGACGGCAAACGAAATGTTTGCCAAGATGGGCTTTGGCATAAACATCGGGAACACGATGGAAGTTCCCCAGAATCCGACGTGGTGGGGCAATAAGTTCCCGACCGAAGCGTACATTGATTCGGTCAAGGCGGCAGGCTTCAGCACGATTCGCATTCCATGCGCGTGGTACAGCCATTCGAATGCTTTGTCTCGCGATTCTAGCAGGGCCGATATTGTTCCGGGCGGTGGCCCGAACGAGATTGCTGCAAGCTGGATGGACTCAGTGCAGACGGTCGTGGATTACTGCATGCGCGCTGGCCTCGTGACGATTCTGAACATTCATTGGGATAACGGCTGGCTTGAGGGCAACTTGAACGACCGTGAAAAGGACAAGGTGAATGTCCGCCAGAAGGATTTTTGGACGCAGATTGCAAATCGCTTCAAGAACTATAACGAAAACTTGCTTTTTGCAAGCGCAAACGAGCCTGCGACAACGGACGACAATTATAAGCACGAAACCGAAATCCTGATGACGTACCACCAGTCGTTTGTGGATGCCGTGCGTGCAACGGGTGGCAATAACGCTAGCCGTACGCTCGTGATTCAAGGACCGTCAACGAGTATCGATCGCAGTTCCGAAGTGATGCCGGTGGAAAAACTCCCGAAAGATGTGATTGCGAACCGCCTGATGGTCGAAGTGCATTTCTATGACCCTTATACTTACACGCTGTTGAATGACGTTGTTGATTGGGGCGCTCAGGTTTATCCGCAGTACTACTGGGGCGACGACCTCGCGACTGGTGCGGATATTGTGCATAACTGCGGCTACAATGCCTGGGCGGGAGCCATGGGCGACAAGTGCACGAGTGCTCAGATTCAGGACCAGTTCGGCAAGATGAAAAAGAACTTCGTCGACAAGGGCGTTCCTGTGATTATCGGTGAATTTGGCGCAAATGACCGCGTGGGTGTTCTGACGGGCGACAAGTACGCCAAACATCGCAAGGGCCGTCTCGCGTATTACGATGCCGTGATGAAACTCGCCAAGGAAAATAAGGTCGTGCCGATAGCATGGGATACCGGTCACGAAGGCGAAAACAACATGACGATTATCCGCCGCCAGACAGACCCGGATGGCTCTGTGTTCGACATGGATATTCTGAACATTATGCGCCACGCTTATGGCCTTACGGATTACGTGAATAACGGCATTACGCATGTCGAAAATTTCAAGACCGACGATGGATCGATTTCCATATTCAAGCGCAATCGCCCGGCGCAGTCTCGCAGCTTACGCATCTCCCGCACTTACGACTTGCTCGGCAAGCAGAACCCGCAAGCAAGAGTCGTGAAAGTCAAGAAATAGGTTTTAGGTTGTAGGTCTTAGGTTAAAGAAAAAAGAGAAGAGTCCCGATAGTGTGTCGTGACTCTTCAAAATTTACTGGATCCCGTCGCAATTGTAAAACAAGAAATTATGGTTCCCCTCACTTCGTTCGAGGATGACGGCTCCAGGACGACACATCCTTCCTACTTTCTACTTCCTACTGCGGCTTTGCCGCGACCACTAGAATCCTATGCTAGCCTGGACCATGTAGATTCTGTTTTCGTCTTGACCCGTGTAATAGCCGCGTTCTTCACCCCAGGTGGCCGCTTCGATCGAGAAAAATCTCAGGAATTCGAGCCCAACACCAGCAGACGGATAACCGCCTCTGAAACCTCCTGCAAGGCGGAGTACGAGGAATCGAATTTCGTTGTTAAGTCCCGGGAATGCAATCAGGTTTTGTTCGATTTCGAAACCGAAGTTCAAATGCGTGAAGAACTTGTAATTATTCTCGTTGTTGAACATGTCTGCAAAGTCCATGGCGATGTTGAATTTGCGCCCATAGCCTGTATTGCTGTTCATGAATCTCGGACTGTAGTTGACGCCAAAGGTGAGGTTTGGCGTAAGCGTTTCACCGGCAAGTGATTTGACGTAAATGTCTCGTAAAGAAGCACCGAAACGTATTTCGCGATTGAATTGATAAAGCACGCCCAGATCTAAGCCGAATGAGAATGTCTTGGAATCGAAGAAATCGTCGGTGGCATCTCCAAGCTGGTCTTTAAGCGTGTCAACAACAGTGCTGTAGTTTGCAAGGCCGATTGTGACCATGTTCGATTTGTGACGCTTGACGATCTTACCGCCGAGACCTACAGAGAGCGTGTTCGGGATAATTTCATATGCGCCACCCATTTGCGCCACGGCATCGATGTAAAATGTATCTACAACGACATAGGGGAGGATGAGGCCTCCGTCAATGTAAGGGGCGACTCTTCCGTTCATCCAAAAGGCGGCTCCGAAATTGTGGAACGCCAATTCCGCATCGAATTTTACTCGTGCTTCCAATAGCTTGTGATCGTGGGAATTGAGGGTGTTGATGTATTTGGGGTTCTTGACAAGTGAATCGAGAATGGCGTTGGTTCGGCTTGTCATTCTTGCATCGGCGTCCCTTTGCGCATTTTGGAACAAGTCCTGGACATCTTTTGCTTCATCGTATGTCGAAAGGAATTTGAAAATGTCGCCAGCACCGCCAAAGGTTACGCGCATGTCGCCAATCCAGTTGCGCGGATAGTAACCTTGCTCCGGACGTTTCTCGTAGTTTCCGAGTCTATTGATTTGAGTCAAGCCTGCATAGTTGTAATGGAGTGCTTCTTTATCGTCAACAACGGCAACGTGGGCACCGCCCATGGATTCTGCTCGGAGCGAAAAATGTGTAGGAGACTTTGCTGAGGCTATGCCAAAAGCGCAAGCGAGAGCTGCAAGTATTGTTAATTTATTCATTTTGCTTATCTCCCTTCGAACCATTTGAGGAACTGTTCTCCAGTGTAGTTGCGCCAACAGCCGCCAACCATTCTAATTCGGTCTGCTAAACTGTATTTGATATTGTTCACATTTGTATCGTGGCGGATAAGTTCCTTGTTCCTGATTTTATCATCAAGATCAACTCCAGGGAAGCTTAAATCAATAGCGAACTGGAGAAGGTGGTTGTCTTTTTCATCGCGTTCGTTCGGATCTCGGTAGACAAATTGCCATTCGTCCAGGTCGTTTTGCGTGGTCTTTCCATCCATGTCGATATCGATGATATCGTATTTCCCGAGAACGCTGAGCGAGTCGACTTGAGCCTTGGTGAGGTCATACGTGGTGGGGTCCTGGCCGATGGCGATAAGATCGTTGTAGTTTTGCGGTCTCTTTTTCATTAACACCACCGATCGGTTGTCGCGAACGTCTTCGTCGATTTCTCCATCGCCGTCGTTATCGTAGTTGTCGAGAACTTCTTCATCGACGCATCCATCGCCGTCGTCATCGCGTCCGTTTCCGAAGTCGAAGAATACGCTGTTTCTGTCTTCGGGGACGGTTTGGGCTCTATCGTTCATTTGAATGACAGAGTTTGCAAGTCCGACTGTAATCTCTGCATAGTCATCGTCTTCAAAGTATTGGCGGGTCGTGTCGGGGAGGTAGGCCTTGATAATCTCTGATGCGCTTTCGGGGGAGGCTTTGATTGCTTCGGCTGCTGCAGCCATGTCGTTAAGGAACGGCTTGAGGCTATCTCCCAAATCGTTCAGCGCGTTAAGATCCAGCATCATGCCGGAGCTGCCTGCAGAGACAAGGTTTGTGAGCTGGGCGTTCAAGCTCCTGATTCGTAGCCCCACTTTGGTCAGCTGTAGAATTGTGTAGCTGTCGGCGATGTTGCTGAAACGGATTTTCTTGTCGGTCCTATTGGAAGTGTCGCGATCGAAGAACTGGTTCAAAATGACCATCACGGAATCAATTCCTCTTGAGATGGCAGACGCTTCTTCTTCGGGCATAGACAAGAGTTTATTGGTGGATTTGCCGTTTTGTTCTACTTTTTGAGAGTACGAGATCAGCTCAAAGACGTTTAATCCCTTTTGTGTGTTCAGGACTGCTTTGGCAAGACCGACCCATGCTTGGGAATACGAAGAGTCGGCGCGAATGGCCTTGTTGAAAAATTTGCGAGCTTCATCGTAGTTTGCGTCCTGGAATTCTTTATATCCATCGAGCGTTAGGGCGGGGGCGTCATTATTTTCGGCGTCGCGACTGTCGGTGGGGTGGAACAGATTGCAACCTGCAACGCCCATTGACATTGATATAGCCGCTAACCACATCCATTTGCTATGAGGAAATTTTATCATAGTGCCTGTCCTGAATAATATTTTTTCATTACTCCATATAATAAAATAATATCATTCACTACTAAAATGAATAATCCGCTTTTTTTTATTGCACTTTTTTCCGGTATTCCCGTAAAAAAATATATTTGCGCTCAATGAATGCTTATAAAGAGTATTTTCCGACGAAGGCTTACCGCATTGCCGAGATGCGGCTTTCTTCCTTGCTTAGGGTCGAAAGGGATCGCTTGGATGCGATTGCTGCAGCCCTAGGACGTGAATGTGCAATTGGCTCCGATAACTTGCGTGAACAATTGCCCGAAATACTCAAGTTCACAGAAGCGTATCATGCGGCCTATGATCAATACTTGAAGGCGGTGCTTGTACAGCAGCCTCGCCCAATCCAATGCAGGCCCGCTTGTGGAAATTGCTGTCATCACTATCCGATGTCGGTGGAACCGTTCGAGCTGATTTTCATGTACAGCGAGCTCCGTAAAAGGGACGACCTCTTGTCCTTGATGGAAGCGTGCCAAATGCGTTCGGATAAATTTGAATCTCTGTTTGAAACCCGCAAGGAAGAGGGGTTGTCTGAAGATGATGCCGAAGATAAGGCGCTTCACGATTACTTCTCTTGGTGGCGCCCGTGCCCGTTTTCGGATGGCAAGGGCGATTGCTCGGTCTATCCGCTACGGACGGTCTCTTGTCGCATGTACTTTAGCGAAACGGATCCGAAGTATTGTACGCCTGATATGCTCCAGACTGAGAAGAACGATAGCTATATAGTTTATATGCCTGATGTTGTCGAAGATGCTGTTTACGGAATTTCGGAACATTATGCAGCGCTTGAATTGCCAGAGAGTTTCTTTGGTGGACTTCTGGCGTTGAACGGCTATGAAGGGGTCTTGGGCGCGTGATCCAGAACGATGGACAGCTCGATTTATTCGGCTTTGTTCCCACAGAAACGCAGCCCGAATTCAAGGCGCCATCGCCTGAGTGTTCTGCAAATGGTCTTGTGCATTTCAAGTACAATCCGTTGATGAAAAAAAGCATCAGGTGCAAGGGCGGATTCTTGTTTGGACACCCGGAAGTGCTTTTGCCAGCGTATATGAAGGCTCCGGAGTTTGCCGCTGCCCGCGAACTCGCCGCAGAATGGGCTGAACACGCGGTGCGCCGTAAGACGCAGAAGAATAAAGAAATTATCAAGGATTTGGTAAATCGTTTTTGGCAGGCTGTCGATCAAATATTTACAGACAAAGGTGAAGCTCCGCTTGCAAGTAAAGGACGCTTGCCACCGATTCGACCGCAGGGCGTTTATCACAACTTAACAGATGTGCTTGCTGCAATTAACAACACGTACTTCGACGGAACGCTTACATGCCGTATTACATGGAGTAATCGCGTTGGCGGGCTTAGTTTCCATTCTGTGCGCAAGGATCCGGTAACGGGCGAAGACTTTCATTTGATCAGCATCAGTCGCGGTTACGATGCTGCGAACTGTCCGTTGTACGCCATTGCGGGCGTTGTCTATCACGAATGCTTGCACATCGTGATTCCTGTTGAAGAGCGCGAAGGGCGTCGCGTTGTGCATGGCCGAGAATTCCGCCAACGTGAAAAACGTTACATCTATTATGATGAATGGATCAAGTGGCACAAGGAAGTGCTGCCGCGCAACATCCGCGCCATGAGACACCATAGAGCTCTTTAGCAATTAGGAATTCGGAATGTGGAGCTCGGAGTTGAAATAATCGCGGTAAAGCCGCCAAATTAAATGATTTATAATTCCTACTTCCTAACTCCGAATTAATTAAACCATTTCTGTATATTTTGTACGAGCTTTGAAAGTGCGCCGGTGGAATCCCCGATCTTCTCCAGTGCATGTTGCGGCGTGTGTACAACGATGACGGATTCGTTCTTGTCGTAAGGGATGGAAAAATCGATGGAGTTGCTACGTTCTTCAGTAATGCTGATGGCTGCGATGCAAAGGTCCGTTTTTTCATTGATCAGTGAAGGAATTAGCACATCGAAGTTCATGTCTGCAAACTTGACATTCTTGTTGAGCATCTTTGCAATGGTGTACATGATGTCGATATCGATGCCCGAAAGTTCGCCCCACTGGTAAAATTCATAAGGTGCATAAAGCGCTTCCGTGCCAACGAGAAGCGTGTCGCTTCCTATCCAATCTTGTTGAATAGCTCTTACGGCGGTCTTGTTCTTTAACCACTTTTCTTTGATTTTCTGGATCTCGCCGTTTTTTTGGAGTACATTGATGCATGAGTCTATGCTTGTCTTGAGAGAACTGTTTTTTCTCATGGCGATGCCAAATTCATCTTTGTTCAGGCGTTCCTTTAAAATCGAGAAATCGGAATGATGCTTGAGGATTGTTTCTGCAACGGAATAATCAACAGCGATGCCGTCTAAATTCCTTTGTTCCAAAGCTTTTATCATTTCGGGAATGTGCGTAAAGTACTGGATGCGGGGGAGCTTGATCAGTTGTTGCACTTGTTCGTCAAGCGTAGTTCCCGTTTGGACACCGACAAATTTTCCGGACAAGTCGGCGAACTTGTAAATTTCGTCGGGCTTCTTGGGTTCGAGGTAGGTCATTTTCGGAACAAGACTCAGCGATGCTTCCTTGTTGAAATCGTTTCGAACGACAAATGCCGTTTTCCCGATGTAATATGGCTTTGAATAGTCGATGTCGTTTTGCTGACTTTCTGATTTGGTGAACGCCGAGACAATCAGGTCCGCTTCATTGTTCTTGAGCATTGATACGAGCCTGTTGCGGTCGGTCCTGATAATCTGGGTCTTGATGTTCATCTTGTCTTCAAGAAGCCTTGCGATGTCAACATCGATACCGACAATTTGGTTGGCGCGCATGAATGAAAACGGGGGAACATCGGCTGAGGTTGCGATCCTCAAGATCTGTTCGGAATCGTTTTCTTTAACCGGGATAAACGGAATTGGTTTTTCTTTCTTGCTCCAATGTTCGTGGAGCTCGTGCAATGTGCCTGCGGCGTTCAAGCTGTCGATGAGCTTGTTTATGATTCCCTTTAAATTCGGAAAGGAACTGTGCTTGTTCATTCCGACAACAAATTCTTCTGGAATGTCTACGTCGTTCTCGATGAACGAAAGCCCGCTCATGCTGTCGTTGAAAGTGTGAACAAGGATAACTTCACTGTGGGCCAAAGCATCGATGTCGCCAACTTGTAAAGCAAAATAGGCGGTTATCAAGTCTGGATAAGTCTTGATGTTTGCTTTGGAAAACTGCTTTAAAACTGCATCATGGGTGCTGGAGTTCTCTTCAACACCGATCGTGTGGTGGGGTGAATTGGCCTTGGATGCTTTGGAAGGAGGTTCTTTGGTATAGCCACTACAAGAGGAACAAATGGCAAAAAGCGCGCCGAAAACAACATACATTATAGCAGAGTTTCTTAACATATGCTAAATGTAAGAAAATAAAATCAAAAAGCAATATTTATAGGGGCTTTTTTTTTCGAGCGCTGCTTCTTGTGCGAATTGTCACGTTTTAGTTTGCTAAGCTTCGGTTATTTTAAATTTTCATCGTAGTGGGCGCGGTCGCCGCCAATGAATTTTGGACGGGTGCGTGCGGCTATAATGATGGCTTTGCCGATATGGTTCTGCTTTAGGCGAACGGGCACGGCGACTTCGCGGAGGTGCATGCCGATAAGGGTTCCGCCGATGTCAATCCCCGCTTTTGCCTTGATGTGCTCGAGTGCTACGGGATCCTTGAAGCTTGCGTAGCAAGCGGTGGCGAAGGAGCCGCCAGCTTTTGGTTGTGGCACAACGTTTACAATTTCTGCATTTGGGACGGCTTCGTGCTCGATGATGATGGCGCGATTCAGGTGTTCGCAGCATTGGGCCGCGATGAAAATTCCTTGTGTACCGAAAACGCTTTGGAGCCCTTCGTAAATTGCCTTGCCGACTTCAGGGACGGAGTGGCTTCCGACCTGGTTGCCTAACGTTTCGCTTGTACTGCAGCCGATGACGACGATGTCGCCTTTTTTGAGCTTTGCCACTTCAACGAGTTCAGCTGCGACATTCATGGCATCAGACTTGATTTGTTCAACAACGTTCTTGTCGTCTATTTCGTAAGTAATTCCGGCCATTTGAAAACTCCTGCAAAAACCTGCCGAAAAGATAGTTTTTTTTGCGGTGTTAGGCAAAAAATGCGCTTTTTCGAGCAAAAAATTGAATCTTGCAAACACAAATACCGTATTGCAATGTATATTAAATAATAAGAATTATTTTAGGTTTTTATGAGTACCGAAACTGACAATTCTTCGAGCGTCGTAGGGCTCGACCGAAAGAGAATAAAAGAATTCTTTTTGCGTAAGCTTCCTGAGATGAAGGATGCTGTTGTTGATGCTATTATTGAAATCTTGCCAAGCGTACCGCATTACCAAGAAGAAAACGACCACTTTACGTTTAGAATTATCATGGGGAACGGAAATCCGCCCATGGGATGGAATCGCCGCATTTACGAATTTTCTGGTGATTCCCTGGAAAACTTGTTCAAAGAACGTGTTAAGGCGTGCTTAAAAGATGTCATCCATTTTTGCAAGAGCGGTTGCGACCTGATTATCCAACAGATGCCGGCGCGTGAAAAATCGGACATGTCCATTCAGGTGGGGGTGTTCCAGTCGGATTTAGGTAACGCCGGCGAAACGGAACGTGCTCTCCTCGAAAAAGGTTTTTTGTTGATTGAATGCGTAAACCGTTCGAAGATTTGTATAAATTCTCATACGCCTACGGGGGATAGCGACCATTTGCTCATCCGTTTTGACCTGGATGAAAATGAATTTTCAGATAATCTCGAAGATCGTGATTTGGATTCGTATCCGAAGGGTTTCTGGGCTGGTCTTTTCTCGCAAATCAAGAGAGAAGTCCATGGCACCATTTGCTTGTTCGTTGATCCGTCCTGGAACGGCAATGAAGACGAAAACTTTGATGCCGGAAAGATTGTCTTTGAAGATTATACGGATATGCAAATCAAGCCGGACTCTATGCTCGATTCGCAATCGTATCGCGATTTGTACGAACAGAATTTTATCCGTAAAATGTTCATCTCGATGCTCAATTACGATGGCATTACGGTAATCGACACGAATGGTTGTGTGCGTGCTTTCCATTGCTTTGTATCAATCCACCGTGGTAAGTTTACGTCTGGTGGAGCAAGACACCGCGCATACAGGGCCTTGGCGAATTTGTTCAAAGATAACGAATGCTATAAGGCACTTTATTTCCAGTCGCAAGAAGGAAACGTCAGGTTCTATTACAAGTTCCGTGTGTCGCCATTGTTTGATTCTACGGTGATGGACCATTGCGATACTTCGGATGATGTGGATAACGTAATTGCAGCCGCGAAGAATGCAGATCATGTGGATGCGAAAACGGCATCGCTTGCATCTGCAGTCAATGCGGGTGTTGCGGAAAATACGCCTGTCGATGAATCTTCTCCGTTGGCTGAATATCTCAATCGCTTGAACGATGCGCATTTGGGAATTGACAACTTCTACAATGAACCGAAGCCTGCCGAGGATTTGTACAACGCTACACTTGAATTGACCGATGAATTGTGGGGTCGCGTAAATGTCGAACGCATTGTCAATGTGCCGCTCGTTTGCTTGATCGGCAACTCTTATGGCTATTCGACGAACGCGGAACCGTTCCTCAAAAAGATTCTTGAAAAAATCCCGAATTCCGTTTGGACCATTTATTTGAACAATAAATGCTACGAGGATTCTTCGCTCTCGTCAACGCTTGGAAGCAAGAACCAAGAAAGCCAGTGGATGAAGCTGATGAACGAGACCGCTACCGATGATCCTAATGCCGAAAAGTATGTGACAGACGGTTTGGCGGAACACATCAAGACCGTCTTTAAACATGTCGGCAAGTTGTTCGCCCAGAAGTATGACGAAGAAAAAACACTCTGGGAAAATCTGTTTAAGGGATACTAGTTGGTTAATTAGTAGTTCGGAATTAGGAATTATATCGTAATCAATTCCTAATTCCTACTTCCTAATTCCGAATTTTTTTTCTCCCTGTAGAATAGATATATCATCCACGCAAGGCCTGCGAGAATCATCACGGAGCAGAGCGTCTGGCCGCGGCTCATGCCGAACAGGTCTACGCGTCCAAGATGTGCGTCCGGCTTGCGGAAAAATTCAATGAAGAATCTGAATAGTCCGTAACCCATCAAGTAGAGGCAAGGAATCTTGTCGTGGAGTCTTGGAATCTTGCGCAGGTTGTACAAAACTGCAAACAATACAATTCCTTCGAAAACCATTTCGTAAAGCTGGCTCGGGTGGTGGAGTATCGGAGCTGCTACAGTGCTGTCGTGTGCAAGCGGGAACCACATGCCGATAGCGCTTGTCGTTGCTTCGCCAAAAAGTTCACCGTTGATGAAGTTGCCCCAACGGCCCCAAGTGTAAGCAAGTGGAGCCGCAAGCATAGCTAGGTTTAACGTTTTCCAAACTTCGAGCTTGTTTCTCTTTGCGCCGATGCAGAAAAAGATAATGCCCAAAATGAGGCCGCCGTGGTAGGACATTCCTGAAATTCCAACAAAGTGATATCCGAGGTCGTCGTGAACCATTGGGAATAAAATTTCAGTTGGATTCGAGAGGTAATAGCTAGCTTTGTAAAAGAAAACGTATCCGAGACGTGCGCCAAGGAGAATGCCTGCGATAATCCATGTGAAAATATTATCCAGTTGCTCTTTGGTGATGCCCATCTTTTCTTTCTGGTTGATTTTCCACATGGTGATATAAGCGGTCACGAACGCAAAAATGTACATGATGCCATACCAGCGAACCGGGAAGCTCCCGAGCTGAAATGCGGTTCCGTCAAAATAAGTCGGTATTAAGTTCCACCAAGATAGTTCCATAATTATTCCTGCTTCTTTTGTGTATAAATCTAAATTATTTTTTTTGTTCGAGGTTTTGGTGAGCCCAGTAATTGATGACTGTGGCGGCTACTTGCGTTGCCGGTTGCGAACGAATTTCTTTGTGCATTTGCATCACGATGACAACGATGGATTTGTTCAGGTTTGCTTTTGATTCCGCAAATCCCATGAACCAGTCGTAACGTCCGGCAGGGTCGTTCCCGTCGAGAGAACCGGTCTTGCCTCCAATCCTTAAACCTTCAAAGTTCTTGCGGGCCATGTTTTTTGTGGACATGTGCTTATGTGCTGTTCCTTGCGTTACGGAACGGAGCATCGATTCTCGGAGCCCGTAATATGTGTTTTCGCTGAACTTTCCTACATCAAGTGCAATGGGCTTTTTGGGGGCGAATGGAGCCATGTCGCGTGCCCACGGAATTTCGAGAGGCTTTTTCGAGATAACGGCGCGGACTTGTGCTGCTGCGAGAAGTGGCGTGAGCGTTGTCGATGTTGTAAAACCGCAGGCGACTTCGGCAAGGCCGTAGCCCGTGTCTGGAGCGGTGTAGCTAGATGTGTTTGGAGCGTTGCCTGGGAATCTCTTGTTGTAACCGAGCTTTGTTGCTGCCGAAAGGAGGCGCTTTGCGCCGATGGATTTTCCGACGATTGCCATGGGCGGGTTTGCGGAACGGGCGAATGCTTCGGAAAGTTCCATCGTTGGACCTTTATATTTTTCAGGGACGCGCAACTGGTTCAGGTAGAGCGTGTGGTGGCGCCCGATCATCGGGATGGGCGTGTTGAGCGAATAGCGGTTGCTTTCCATGGCCGCGGCAATGGTTACAAGCTTTGCAAGCGATGCGGCGGGGAAGGTGGCGCGGCCAATCCAGTCCGGCTTGTTCTGGATTTTGCCATCGCGGCGTTCGCCCCAGGCGATGATTTCGTTTGTCTTTGTGTTCACGACAAGGATAATGCCCAAGTCCGGGTGGTAGCGACGGAGCAAAATGTCGATTTTCCCAGCGAGGTACGGATCCTTTTGCGACATGATGTGAGCTGTGTCGCGGGTGTTTTCGTTCGAATTGAGATTGTCTGTAGCGTTTGCGGATTTATCGAAATCCTTGTCTTCAATTCCCGTGAGCGCGGTTAGTCCGTTTGAATTAGCTTGCGAGTCTAGAATTGCACTTTCATCTGCAAAGACGGAATCACCAAAAACGTCTGCATAGCTGAGGGTATCTGATGTCGAGTCTATTGCTGCGGTAGGGGAATTGTCGCTTTTGCTCGTTTCGGAATCGACCGGCTTATCTTTGGTAGAACATTGGACAATGGCGATAATAAGGGTAACAAGGACGGTAATCGCAATGCAACGGTTACGCATTCTTTGTGCGTAGGGGAGTCTTTCCATAAAACTATTTGAAAATGGTCTTTCTGTAGTAAGCGAGTTCGGCAATGCTTTCGCGAATGTCGTTTAATGCTTCGTGGCGCTTTTCTTTTTGGAAATCATCCAGATTCGGGTACCAACGGTAACTCAGTTCCTTGATGGAACTCACGTCGATATTTCTGTAGCAGAGCCATTCAGAAATTTCGGGCATGTACTTGTACAAAAAGCGTCTGTCTTGCGTGATGGAATTTCCGCAAAGGAGATTCTTAGTCTTTTCTGTAAAGGGCTTGATGAATCGTAGCGTTTCTTGTTCTGCGTCTTTGAGGGAATACTGCGAACGGCGGCACCGATCGACGAGACCGCTTTGCGTGTGGTGACGAGTGTTCCATTCGTCCATGCTTTCGAATATGTTTTCGGGCTGGTGAATGGCAATGACTGGACCCTCGGCGAGAATGTTCAAATTGGCATCGGTAACAATTGTCGCAATTTCGAGAATGACATCTTTTTCTGGATCGAGACCGGACATTTCCAAGTCCATCCAAACTAAATTTCGGGAACTTTTTGGCATACGCGCGAATAATAGCTTTTTTTTGATATGTCATTCCCGCCTCGTTTCTGTCATTCCCGCCTCCGAGCGGGAATCTCCTTTTCTGGCATAATAATTTGATGGATCCCGTCAGTCGCTTGCGCTCCCTCCAGGATGAAAAAAAATTCCAATCAGCAACTTATGTAAGTGTTGTGTAATAAAAATGACAGAAAAACCTATATATATGGATAAATTAGACTGAAATTACAAAAAACTTCGCTAAATTGTAATTTTTTACTACAAATTGTCTTTTTCTTCACTCTCTTACGAAAATGTTACCGTTTTTTTTGTTATATTTGGCGCATTATGGAAAATGTTGTTATTACAGGTATGGGCTGCGTTTCCTCTCTTGGAAACTCCCCCGAATTATTGTGGCAGAACTTGCTCCAGGGCAAGTCTGGCATTGCTACTATCCAGCGTTTCGACGCTTCCGCTTACACTTCCCGCATGGCTAGCGAAATCCGCGAGTTCGATGCTACTGGAATTTACAGCACCAGAGACCAGTCCAGGTTCTCTCGTTGCATCCAGTACGCCGTCTATTCCGCATTCCAGGCCTTGCGCCAAGCTGGCATTGCTCCGGAAAACGAAAATCCGGAACGCTGCGGTGCTATCATCGGTAGTAGCATCGGTGGTCTGCAGTACTGCTACGATGCCGCTGTGGCTCTTAGCACTCGTGGTCCGTCCCGCGTTTCCCCGTTCTATATTCCGATGGCTATCGTGAATATGCCGGCAGGTGAAGTTTGCAACAAGACCGGTTGGATGGGACCGTCCTATACGGTGACTTCCGCTTGCGCAACTTCCAACCACTCTATCGCAAACGCATACGACATGATCCGTCTTGGCCGCTGCGATGTGATGCTCGCTGGTGGTGCCGATGAAACGGTGAACCCGCTCAGCCTCGCAGGCTTTACCAGCATGCACGCTGTCAGCAAGCGCAACGATGCTCCGGAACTCGCTTCCCGTCCGTTCGACAAGGACCGCGATGGTTTCGTCATCGGTGAAGGCGCTGCTGTTCTCGTTCTCGAAAGCGAATCTCATGCCAAGGCTCGCGGTGCAAAGATTCTTGCCCGTATCGCTGGTGTTGGCGCAAGTTCTGACGCTCACCACATTTCCGCTCCGCGTCCGGATGGCAAGGGCGTGATGCTTGCAATGAGCAATGCTATGAAGGAAGCCGGCATCGAAGCTAAAGATATTAGCTATATTAACACGCACGGTACATCCACACCGCTCGGTGACATTGCTGAATGCTCTGCCATCGAAACGCTCTTCAAGCAGTCCTCTGCATCGGCTCTCGAAAACCTCAAGGTTAATTCGACGAAGTCCATGCTCGGCCATTGCTTGGGTGCTGCAGGTGCACTTGAATCCGTCGTGACTATCATGTCCGTCCTTGAACAGAAGGTCCATGGTACTCTCAACGTGTTCAATCAGGATCCAGCTATTCATCTTGACGTTTGCGCAAATGGCGCTGTCAACCAGAAGATTGACTACGCTATGAGCAACGGCTTTGGCTTTGGAGGCCAAAATGGAGTTATTATTTTTGCGAGGAATTAATGCGTAAGGCCAATGGTTCTCTAATTGGCCTCTTCGCTTCTCGTAAAATGAACGCAAAAATTTGTGCGTTTTTGCTTATGCTGTCGCTGGTGTTCCCGGCGGCAGCTTTGTCGTCTCCGGGGGATCCGCTCACGTGGCGCGATTCGACCTGGGATTATCGCAGCGAAGATCCCGTTCAGGTCGCTCCTGAATTACATCCTCTTAGACTTGCGGGTGTGGCGTCGGTAACTTTGGTTGCTTATGGCGCTGCATACTGGTTTGTTTTTAAGAAAGGTTGGTGGGGCGAAGAAAATCATAAATTCCATTTTAAAAATGATTTTGATTACGCCTTGAATCTTGACAAGTTGGGGCATTTTGCAGCGGGTGTCGCCATTGGCGAAACCTTCTATGAAGGGTATCGCTGGGCTGGGGCTACTGAATTCCAGTCATACCTGTATGCAGGTTTAACCGCTTTGGCAACCCACATTGCGATTGATATCAAGGATGGCTTTGGTGAAACTTGGGGCTTTAGCATTTTCGATGTGCTTTGTGGAGGTCTCGGTGGCTTTTTACCGATGGCTGAACGCTATGTCCCCCTGTTCAAATATATTGATCTCAAGTGGAGTTATTGGATCAATTCCATGGCGTATTATAATCAAGATCATCAATCGTCAGATGGAATTTTTACGGATGACTATGTGAACCATACATACTGGCTTTCGGTAAAACCATACCGTCTTTTGCCGGAAGCGGCTCGCAAGTATTATCCGAGCTGGCTTGCTATCGCGTTTGGGCTTAGTATTGATGATAAGTCCTTCTGGAAAAAACCGCACCCCAAGGCTCATCGAGAAGTTTATATTGCTCTGGATTACGATTTGGAAGCTTTCCGTCCGCAGAGCCGTATGGCACGCACGATTATCAAGGCTTTGAATTATTTTAAGCTCCCGGCGCCGACTATTCAGGTTTACCCGGAATTCCACTGGTATCTATTTTATCCCATCAAGTTCTAATCATTTTGAGGTGATGTATGGCTGAAAGAGAGAACTTTAAATCACGTCTTGGTTTTATCTTGATTGCTGCCGGTTGTGCCATTGGGCTTGGCAATGTGTGGCGATTCCCGTTCATTACAGGGCAATATGGCGGTGCAGCCTTTGTACTGATTTATCTCTTCTTTCTCCTGATTTTTGGATTCCCGATTCTCGTGATGGAATTTGCAGTCGGGCGATCATCGCAACGCGGTGTCGGTCTCTCGTTCAAGAAACTTGAAAAGCCTGGACACAAGTGGCATTATGCGGGGGTCCCGATGATTGCGGGTAACTACCTCTTGATGATGTTCTATACGACGGTCACGGGTTGGATGCTCTATTATTTCTATCGCATGGTGACGATGGGCGATCTCATGACAATGTCGCCTGCCGAAGTTGGTGCTGAATTTACGAATATGCTCGGCAATGGTCCTTTGCTTTCGTTCTGGATGGTGGTGGCGACTTTTGCTGGCCTTTCTATTGTGGCGCTAGGGCTTCAGCGTGGCGTTGAACGCATCACGAAGACGATGATGTCTGCGCTCCTTATCATTATGCTTATCTTGATGGTGCGTGTGCTAACGCTTCCGGGGGCTGGCGAAGGTCTCAAGTTCTACTTGCTTCCGGACTTTGCAAAGCTCAAGGAAGCTGGCGTCGGTGAAGTTGTGTTTGCCGCTCTTGGGCAGTCTTTCTTTACGCTGAGCCTTGGCATTGGTTCCATGAGCATTTTCGGTAGCTATATCAAGAAGCAGCATTCGCTCTTGACCGAAGCGGCTCACATTTGCGTGCTCGATACGGGTGTTGCGTTGATTGCTGGTCTTATCATTATCCCGTCTTGCTTTGCGTTTGGTCTCAAGCCTGATGCTGGTCCGGGACTCATTTTTGCAACGCTTCCGAACGTGTTTGCGCAGATGCCGGCAGGCAGAATTTGCGGTGCGGCGTTCTTCCTCTTTATGTCATTTGCTGCGCTTTCGACGCTTGTCGCCGTGTTTGAAAATATCGTCGCATACTGGATGGACGTACGCAATGTGGATCGAAAGAATGCTGTAAAATGGAACTTTATTGCTGTCGTGATTTTATCCCTCCCATGCGCACTCGGTTTTAATGTGCTTTCTGGCTTTGAACCGTTTGGCCCTGGCAGCTGCGTCTTGGACTTGGAAGATTTCTTGGTCTCGAATACGCTTTTGCCGCTCGGTTCGCTTGTATTCGTGCTCTTCTGCAACTCTCGCTATGGTTGGGGACAGTTCAAGTTTATCGCCGAAGCGAATTTGGGCAAGGGCATGAAGTTCCCGAAGTTAAAGGTGTTGCACCTTTACTTCAAGTGGGTTTTGCCGATTATCATTTCCGTGATTTTCGTGCTCGGCTATTTACAGAAATTTGCTCCGAGTCTGTACAATAAGATATTCGAGTAAAGGCTCGGCAATGCCGTTGTTTTTAGAACAAGTAGAGTAAGCTTCCGGCATCGCTGAGGTAAATTGCGAGTGAGAAGCCGATTCCGATAATAATTGCGGTGTAAATGCCGCCAAGTAAGTCATCTGCCATGACTCCCCAAGCGCCGGGGAGTTTTTCCATTTTGTGGATGCCGAGCGGTTTGAAAATGTCGAAGAACCGGAATAAGCCAAATGCTACTGCTAGAATCCATGGGGCCTGCACGATAATAAAGCACGGGGTGAAAGCGAGTGCCATGAACACACCGCAGACTTCGTCAATCACAATCCAGCCAGGATCTTCGGTGCCGGTGTCTTTCATCGCTTTTTTCACGAATGGGATGGCCGCAAAAAAGATGAAGAGGGCTGCAATGAGAAAAATTGTATTTACAGAAAATCCCCCAAAGTAATGGTTATCTCCGAAGGATAGGAATTCGTTTTCGTCCCAGTTTGTTATCGCATAAGTGGCGAGAGGGTAGGCGAGTATTGCAGCAACGAGACTTCCTATGGTGCCAGGAGCCTTTGGCGACATGCCCGAACCGAAGAATGTTGTGACGAGGGTTGTAAGCTTGTCCGTTTTTTGCCATTCGTGTGGAACGTGTGGCTTGTTGTATTTTTCTTTAAGTTCTTGCTTGTTCATGATTGCTCCCTTGTTTGTTTTTAGTCAATTTTTTTTCGAAATTCTTAATTCCGACTTCCTAATTACGAATTACCCTCCGGCGGCCACGGCATTTCTGCGAGTTCTTTTTCTTTGGCATCGGCATCGGCGCGTTTTTTGTGCCAGCGTTCGAGCTGTTCCTTGAAGGCGGCGCGGAGGCGCTCCATTCCGATGTTCTCCTTGGCGCTGATTTGAATGGCTTCTGGATAGTTTTGCAACAATTCCATGCGGCGCGCTTCGTCGGCGACTTCGACCTTGTTGAACACGCGTAGTCGGGGTGTGTCCTTGTCGATGATGCTTTCGAGCGTTTTGTGTGTGACTTCGAGATGTTCGCGGTAGTCGGGGGCGGATCCGTCGACGACTTCCAAAATGCAATCGGCGTGTGCGGCAACCCCAAGTGTACTCTTGAATGTTTCGATCAAGTTGTGGGGGAGCTTGCGGATGAATCCGACCGTATCGCTCAAGATGATATTTTCACCATCGAGATAAAGCTTTCGCGTGGTGCTATCGAGCGTTGCAAAGAGTTTGTCTTCAACGTAGACATCGGCGCCTGTCAAGCGATTTGTGAGCGTGGACTTGCCAGCGTTTGTGTAACCGACGATGCCGACTTGGAAAATGTCGGTGCGCTTGTCAGCCTGCTGCTCGCGTGCATCTTCGATTTTTTCAAGCTTTTTCTTGAGTTCCTGGATGCGCTTGCGGATCATGCGGCGGTCTGTTTCGAGCTGGGTCTCACCCGGCCCCTTGGTGCCGATGCCGCCATTGTGCTGGCGGCAAAGGTGCGTCCACG
>CAMJNF010000026.1 GCA_946407235.1 uncultured Fibrobacter sp.
GTGCGGGCTGTGGACGCGATACCGCCGCGGCTTCCGACCGTTGGCTTTTCTACCGTCAGGATGTGGAATTCTTAGTGCAGCCGTCGCCGCTGGATGTGCGCAGCGCAAAACTCGACAATCCGGTGAAGGCGATTGAAAGGTTCCGCGACCAGCTCAAGGCGAAAGGTGTGGAACTCTTGGTGGTGGTGACTCCGGGCAAGCCGAGCATTTATCCGGAACGCTTGACGGGGCGCGATTCTCGAGTCGCAGGCGCTTCGGGTGCTGAAAATGATGCCGCGGTCGGGAATGATGCAGGCCTTGAAAGTGCCGTTGGACTCCAGTCGCATGGCAAGAAAATATTGGATTCGCTCACGCGTGCTGGCTTTAATACTGTAGATTTATATACGCCGCTGTTGGCCGCAAAGTCCCGCGATTCTGTCGAAGGTCCGCTTTACTTGAACGACGATACGCACTGGACTCCGCGCGGAGCTGAACTTGCGGCTGACGTGATTGCGAAAAAGGTCCGCGAAATGGTGGCTGCGGGAATCGTCAAATTCCGCGGAAGGGATGAAGTGCGCTACATTGCCGCCGATTCCGCGGCAGACCGCATGGGCGACGTGGGTGAAATGAGCGGACTCAACAAGTTCAACGTGTTCAAGATGCAGCAGGTGACGGGACATGTAGTTTCGCAGCAGAATATCAAGGAACGCACCGAAAAGCTGCCGGTGGATTCGACTTGTGTCGATGCGGCAAAGAGCGCTTGCAAAAAGAACGATTCTTGCTTTACAGCTCAGTCCGCACTTTGTGAACGTGATACCGTGCTTTATGACACTACTGTTACCCCTTTCAAAGACGATTTCCGCAAGTCCGAAATCTTGATTCTCGGTGACAGCTTCAGCCGCATTTACCAGACCGATTCGCCGGTGAACGCCGGATGGATTGCGCATTTCGCGAAGAACATGAACGCCCGTGTCGCAAGCATCGTGAGTGACGGTGGCGCCTCGACACTTGTCCGTGAAAAGCTCGCTCGCAAAGCAAGCGTGCTCAAGGGCAAGAAACTCCTCATTTGGGAATTCGTGGAACGCGACCTCCGCTTCGGCGCGGAAGGCTGGAAGGATGTAAATTTTTAGAACTTAGATTTTCTAAGTTCTGCCAACTAAGTTCTGCCAACTGCGCTGGAGGCGCAAAATATGCCAAGACATGGAACCCCGACGCCGGGACAGGCGATCCTCGAAGGAATTGAATGGCTCAAGATTGACAAGCCGGAATTTGCCCGCAGGGTGGGCGTTTCTGTAGAAATGCTCGACCAGTTGATTGCAGGCGAAATCAGTATCTCGACCGAGATGGCGAATGCTCTCGAATCTGTGACAGGCAGCCCCGCCGCTTACTGGAAAATGCTCGAACGCAAAAGCCGCGCATCTCGATAACGATGATGGATAGCCTCTATCGTGCGTGAATTCTAGAATGACGAATGCCGAGAACAACCTCTTTCGTCTCTCGTCTTTCGTCTTTCGTCTGAGCACGCAATATATATCTTGTAGATTTATTATACTTGCGATATGAATATTAAAGATGCTGTTTCTTTTATGTGCGACCTCGCCAATGGCGAAGCCGACCAGTTTGATGTGATTGCTTCCAACTCCCATTCCGAAGGACTTTCCGTTTTTCAGGGCCAAGTGCAGAACACGGAAATCTCCGATTCTGTCGGGCTAGGCATTCGCGTCATCAAGGATGGCCGTCCGGGCTACGCACACACAGAACGCCTCACGGATGAAGCTCTTCGCCAGACTCTCAAGGATGCTTTTTGCCACACGCAGTGGACCGAAAAAATCGACATAAATCTCCCATGTTCGGAAGATTTTCCAAAGGATGATCCGAATTACAATCCTGAGCTTGAATCGCTAGATCTCTCGACGATGAAGGATTTCTGCATTGAGCTTGAAAAGGCTACGTTTGCAAAATCCAAAGAAATCGAGAACATTCCGTATCTCGGTGGCGACATTGAAAAGGATTATTCTATTGTAGCGAACAACACGGGACTTTTCTATGAAGCTCGCTCGAATTGTGCATCCGCTGGCGCTGGTGCTGTTGCCAGTCGCGGAGGCGTTAAAAAGCTTGGCAACTTTGTAAAGAACAGCCGCAATTGGAACGATTTTTCCATTGATGAAATTGCAAGCCGCACGGCGGAATATGCAACGGAGCTCTTCGGTGCCAAGAAAATCGAAGGCGGAAAAATCCCGGTAATTCTCTCGGAACGCATCTCGGCGCGTTTTCTCGGGATGTACAGCCAACCGTTCTTTGCAGAAACGATGCAGAAAGGCCAGTCCCGCCTCGATGGCAAGGAAGGCGAAAAAATCGCAAGCGATGTGTTCTCTTTGTGGAACGATCCCGTCGGAGAAATGTTCGAACACAAGTTCTATTTCGATTCCGAAGGCTGTATAACCAAGCGCGTAAAGGTTGTTGAAAACGGTGTATTCAATTCAGCTCTTTACAATCTTGAAACCGCTTCCAAGGCAAATTGCGAAACGACCGGTAACGGAGCACGCAGCTTTGGCAGTAAAATGTCTACAAGTTTCTACAACTTGCTGGTGCCGCCAGGCCAAATGACAACTGCGGAACTCCTCAAGCTGTTCCCGAAGTGCTTGCTCGTGGTGCGCCTGGAAGGCAATTCCGGTTGCAATCCTGTGAGCGGAGAACTTAGCATTGGAGCGCATGGCTTCTGGTGCGAAAATGGCGTTGTAGAACATCCGGTCGATGGTGTTACACTCAGCGGAAACTTCTTTGACATCCTCAAGAACATTGTTGCTGTCGGTAACGAATACCGCGACCCGTTTGCAAGCTATAAGGTTCCTGCCCTTGCTTTAAGCGAGCTCAGTGTAAGCGCTTAGCCGTTCGCGCGCATCTCGCTCTTACTTGTCCTCCCGTGCTTGTCACGGGATCGCCATCTCGCTTTGCGTAAACATTGTCATCGCCGACTTGTTTTTTTTCGATAAAAAATGCTGCAAGAACATTGAGGGATAATCCTTCGCTCTTGCAGCATTATGTTTGAGGTGTTGTTTATTAAATGTTTCCGATATAGATCTTTTTTGTCCTGTGATTGTATAATTCTTTTGGCGCTACAAAAATAGCTTGTATTTTTTTTGCACTTTCAATCAAACTTTTTATGTTGTTGCAAATAATTCCACTTGCGTTTAAGAAATTTCTCAAGAAATTTTCGATGGCACCGCTTAGGGCATTAGTTTGTATTAAGTGAATGTGATCGTTGTTTTCGTTGTCGATGAGTTCGTTCAAAATTTCTGGAGTAGATTCTAGAACCGTAACGTCCGTTTGGTTTGCAAAAGAATGTGTGTAATTGTATTCCGCCGCATGTCTAGCGTACAAGTCGAGAAGCGTTGTGACGCCGTTTCGTGTGCGCAAGTTTTTTTTCGAAGTTTCTTTTTTGAACTTGATGTTTAATACTGGATTTTTTTTCAATTCGGCTGCCGCAAGATACAACAGTTTAATCACGCCCGGTTGCTTTAGACTTGTGCGCGAAACGTCTTTGTAAACGATTGTAGTCGCTAACAAAATGATGTCGTTCTTGTGTGTCATTTCATCCACTTTGATTTACGCAGGAAAAAATAACAAGGACTATTTGCTTTTCGCAATAGCCCATTTGGGTGGTTCTTGGAATTATATTAAAAATAACCGAATTTTGGAAGAATTTACGGCTTTTGAGGCGTGAATAGATTCTGCAGATTATCCATGAAAAGCTTTTGCATTTGTGGATTGACGCCCTTCAGAATTTGTTCTAGATACGACTTGTTAAAATTGGGGTGCTCTTTGTAGAGTTCCTTGATTTGAGCCTCGCTTTCGGCTGTTTTGCCCAATTTATTATTGCAGA
Source organism: uncultured Fibrobacter sp. (assembly GCA_946407235.1). Classification (GTDB taxonomy): domain Bacteria; phylum Fibrobacterota; class Fibrobacteria; order Fibrobacterales; family Fibrobacteraceae; genus Fibrobacter. The sequence continues at coordinate 3,863 of CAMJNF010000026.1, forward strand.
AAATAATGAACAAGTGGAGAATCGTTGCTTTGGGCGTGTAAAGCAAAATCTGTTTTGCAAGAGTGATGCATTCTTCGTACTTGCCCTGCATTAGCAAGATGAAGGCTTTTCCATGCTTGATGGATGCCTGTGCTGCAATTTCAGGAATCAGGCGCTCGCATTCATCGATGAGCTCAAGAGCCTTGTCGTTTTGCCCGGTAAGCATGTAGATTTGGGTTAGCATCGTACGGGCTATGATCGTCTGCGGATTTGCTTCGATGATTTGCTTGAAATATGCGATGGCTTCGCTTTTATTGCCGATGACAATGTTGTAAAATGCCATAATCATCTGTGAATAGATGGAATATGGCGCGTTGAACATGGTCTTGCGTGCAAATTCTTCAAGTTGCTTGGTGAGGGCTAGGGTGTCGCCCCAGTTGTCTAGTATTGCATAGTAGTAGACTAAAGCAAGCGTGTAAATGGCTTGTTCGCTGTAAATTTCGCCTGAAGCAAGTGGCAAAAGCATGTCCTTGCAATATTTGAATGAATCCTTGCTGCGGTTTTCGAATTTGATATTGCAATGTGCGGATGCGTACCACCAATAAGGGATTGGGCATTTCGGTGTGTATTTTATGTTGGCTGTCGCAAGCACGATGTGTCGGAACAAGAGCATTGCTGCCTTTTGTGCCGCATCCGAAATGTTTTCCGAACTAATCTTGATAGTGGAGGTCCAAAGGACTTCGTGCGTTGAACCGAGGCGAATGGATAAAAATAATGTTTCACCGCAGTCCTTTGTTGCAGAAACGTCAATAGTAAATGCTGGTTCTATGGATTCGTCAAGCGTCTCCAAAACCCGGAAGATGCGGTACTGATGGATGGCTTCAACCAGGGAATAGTACAAACCGTTTGCTTTGGGGTAGGCGGAAAGGTCGTTTTGCTTGAGAAAAATAATGTTGAGTTCTTTTTTTATGCCGTCAATTTTGCTTTTTTCTTCGTTTTCATTTTCTTCGATTTTGGCGGAGACGGCTTCGGTTCGATTTGTGACTTCAAGAATCTTGTAAATGTTGGCGAGGTGCGCTTTGACCGTGTTCGCCGAAATGTTCAATGTTTTGCATATTTCGTTGTTTGTAAGTCCCTTTCTCAGTAGGGACAATATCTCTTTCTGACGTGCAGTTAATTCTTGCTGGTGATTTTGCTCAAACATGGCTACAATTTAATAAAAATACACTGTACTTTATTGCTGAATTATGATAAAAATGGCCTTGTTGGACGAAAAACGCCGATTTTAATGATCTATGGGCGTTTGTATATGTTACTTGGACTTTAAATTATACTTTTTACGTTTTCTGTATAATAGGGCTGTATCATATTATGATACGTATAGCGCTAAAATTGTCTTTTTTTATTCGAAAAATGTTGTTTTTATGGACAAAATGGCTGTTTTTTAAGTTGTTAAGCATGTTATTTTTGGGAAAATTCAGAAATGTAAAAATAATTTTGTACTAAAGTTTTTGTCTTTTGGCTTCATATATATGGATAGTTCGTCTGTCTACAAACCTTTGTCTATGAAAACAACCGAAATTAAGAAAATTTATTTTTACAATTTACAAAAAAGTGAAGTAATAATTATATTGCCGCGTTAAGAGTGTAAGTTTAAAAAATGAAATTATACACAAAAACATAAATGTGTAAAAAAGGTGGTATTTATGTGTGAAAAAAAGGTGGTGTTTGCATAAAATATGGTAGGTACTTCATTACCATATAATCAACCGTATGTTGTACGGTTTTCGGAAATTTCAGAATAGGGGCTAATATAATGGAATATACGAAACTTATAGATGTATCTCTGTGCCATGAATATTTCAACGGGAGTTCGTGCGGCTTTCATGTAACTCCTTCTCCAGAAACCTCCGAAATTCTGAATAGGGTAGGGGCCCTTTGTCGTATTTACGATGGCAAAATACGCGTGACCGCTCCTATGAATGCTTTTGACAAAGAAGAAAAGTTCTTCTTTTATGTAAAGGCCTCTATTGCCGAAGTATGGAATGTGACGAGCTTTGAAGGCGTTGCTCACGACGAATTTCCCGTTATTGTTGCGGATTATTCTAAGACAACGTTCGAAGGGCGTGAAAAGAAGGCGATTCCCGAATTGAATCGAATGTTCGGTGTGATGTTTGCCTTGGAACTTCATATTAAGCCGAATGAGTCTCTTGTCTGCAATGTGACCATTCCTTCTAAGAAGTTGAGGTGGTGCTATTGTGTTTCGGGCTGTTATGCCGAGCGTAATTTGCAAATAAATGATTCGCTCAAGGCCGAGGAACCGGTAGAGTTTGACTGTGTGGAAAGATCGCAGCGTCTTTCTCTTTATGTCTCGAGGTGCGAAATCCCGATCGTTAGCGGTGCTCCTTCGAGGTTCCAGCTTCTTGATTCGTCGACATCGAAGGTTCTCATAAAGAGTCTTCCGAATGCGAGCGGAAAAACGCTTGCTAAGGCTCGCTTGTGTGATGGTACCAGAGCGATTGTCGCGGAATGTTTTGTTAATCCTTGATTTTACGAGATAGATCTTTTTTGTATGCAACATTGCCGGTTCTCTTGAGAAATAGGTAACGTTTTTTTTATGGAATTTACGGGCCTTTTTACACAAATGGCCAATGCTCTGTAGCGATATCTTTATTATTTTTTAATTACAAGACAACATCATGCAACTTTAGATGTTGCAAAGAGAAGGAGTTTATGGCAAACTTAAAAATGAATATCGACAAGATAAAAAGTCGAAATTATCTGCAGAATGACCGGAATTCGATCACGGTGGAAGAAGTCACGATTGATTTTCCGCTTGTTTTTGATGGAAACGGCAAAATGTATTTCTTTAAGCTTGACCGTTACGTGTATGTCAAGGGAACTCGTTACACCAAGGCCGATGGAAAGACCCGCGATTTTTTGCTGACTTGCCTTTTCAAGAGAGGGTTTATGTCCGATGGCGCGTCTGCTCCGGCTTTCGCACAGTTTGTTGTTCCGGATGTCAAGGTGGGTAATGATGTCTATAATTCAGCGCCGTTCATTCACGATGGACTTTATATGTGCAAGGGCGTGATTGATGGGGCGGATTTCACTCGTGAAGAATGCGACGATATTCTTCGCGGCATTTGGAGAATTGCAGGCATGAGCCGTCTGGTGGCGGGAGCGGCGGACTTCGGTATCCACGTCTTTGCGGGCTCGTCTGACCATTGGGGCAATGACTGCAACAATTGTAAACATTTGTTTGTGGCCAAGTTCGAATACCGCTAAATTTTGCTTTTTCGATCGTTTTTACAGTCCTCGACCTGGTCGGGGATTTTTTGTTTGTGTCGCGCATAAAAGAGGGGGAGGGGCGTTGCGCGGATGACATTGTTTTAGGGGGACTTTTTTAGTTTTGAATGTATGTTTTACGTAATTTTTATTTATTTTATGTAAGTGGAAAGGAAGAATTTGGGTATGAGAAAGTATGTTTTGGAAACAAAGATAAAACTGAAGAAGCTGAACGCGTCTGTTAAGAGTTCCTTGTCTCGTTCAAAGAATCTGATACTGCTCATTGTCGTTGGCCTGCTTTTAAACGTTATCCCTGCTAAACTTGCTCTTTTCTTTGGAATACCTCTGTACTTGGACTGCCTGGGTACGGTGCTGACCGCTATGCTTAGCGGGTACTTGCCTGCGGTGATTGTTGGGTTTGGCGTGAATGCCATCAACGGGATTGCTGAGCCTGTTGCCATGTATTACGGCGTCTTGAGCATCTTGATTGCGACTTTGGCAACGTTCCTGTTCCGTCGCGGGTTCTTCAAGAGCATTTGGAAACTCCTCATTGTCATTTTGCTGTTTGCGTTGATTGGCGGTGGCATCGGTTCAATTTTCACTTACGCTTTGTACGGGTTCAATTTTGGCGAGGGCATCTCAGCGCCGTTTGCAATTGCGTTCCATGACGTGATGCACTGGAATCGTTTTAACTCGCAATTCCTAGCCGATATTGTGATTGACGTTTTTGATAAGAGCGCCATAGTGCTATTCTCTGCGCTTATTTTCCATTTTATCCCGCCGCGCATAAAGGGGCGCTTAAAAGAAGTTAGCTTGTTCCGTAAGCCGTCTAGGGATGGAGGTTTCTCGGAAAAGAATTCCTCGCGCAATTCCTTGTTGAACAAGGTCGTGGCGATGGTGATTGTTGCTGAAGTGCTGTTGGGCGGTATTGCAAGTGCAATTGGATTTTTCCTGTACCGCGCGAACTCGGTCAATAACTTTGTCAGTATTGCAAAGGGCGTGACTGAAGCGGCCTCGATTGCTGTCGATGCCGAAAAAATCGATGATTATGTGACGCGAGGCTATGAGGTCGAGGGGTATGCGCATACTCGACACATGCTCGAAGCTATCAGGGAAAGTTTTCCGCAGACAAAGTATGTCTATGTGTACAAGATAATGCCTGATGGCTGCCATGTCGTGTTTGACTTGGATACGAATGGTGAACCGGGAGGTGCGCCGGGTGACGTGATTGCTTTTGATCCCTCTTTCGAACCGTTTTTGACGAAACTTTTGGCCGGTGAAGCCATTGACCCGATTGAATCGGATGACCAATTTGGCTGGCTTCTTACGGTTTACAGGCCTCTTAAAAATGCAGCAGGAAAGACCGTTGCATATGTGGCTGCCGATATTTCTATGGAATCGATTATCCGTGACGAGGCGATGTTCTTCGTTAAGCTGCTTTCGCTGTTCTTTGGACTTTCGCTTGTCATCATGATGGTCATTATCGAGGTGATGAAGCATGGTTTCGTCATTCCGGTGAACCAGATGTCTTATGCGGCAATGAAAATTTCGGGTGCAACAATGCGAGCTGGGTTTGCTCTCAAAATGGGCAATTTGGACCTGACCCGAATTCAGAGCGCTGTCGATGATGTACGCCAGCTTGATATAAAATCAAATGATGAAATTGGTCAGCTGTACGATTATTTCAATGCCATGACGACGGACACGTTGGACTTTATCCAATTGGTGCGTGACCAGATTCTTAGAATCCAGAAAATGCAGAACGTGATGATTACGGAATTCGCGGAACTGGTTGAAGCGCGTGACAAGAATACAGGCGATCACATCAAGAAGACGGCTGAGTATGTCGAAGCCATTGCAAGGGAATTACGTGCCGAAGGCAAGTTCAAGGATGTCTTGAGTGAAGGCTACATCAATAAACTCAAGCAGGCTGCGCCGCTTCATGACATTGGTAAGATTGCTGTTTCGGACTTGATTTTGAACAAGAACGGCAAACTCACTGACGAGGAATTTGCCATCATGAAGAGCCACACGACCGAAGGCGGCAAAATTCTCAAGAAAATTGTCGAAGATGCGGGCGATACATTCGATGCAGGCTATTTAACCGAATCTATTGAAATGGCCAGTTTCCACCATGAAAAGTGGGATGGTTCCGGTTACCCGAACCGACTCAAGGGCGAGGAAATCCCGCTCTCTGCGCGAATCATGGCTGTTGCGGACGTATTCGATGCGCTTATTGCAGAACGCGTGTACAAGAAAGGATTCCCGTACGAAAAGGCGATGGCGATTATTACCGAAGGGGCGGGCAAGCATTTCGATCCTGTCGTGGTCGATGCGTTCACGCACATTTCCAAGAGCTTGTACGATGCCAGGACGCGAGTTTATGTGGAAAATGCTACTGAAGGCGCGGATGCGCAATCGTGAATTTAGCATTCCGCTTGATGGATTTGCAAAAAATTGCTATATTCTCGCTCGCTAATTAGCCTGGTTAGTTCAGATGGATAGAACGAGTCCCTCCTAAGGATTAAACTCGCGTTCGACTCGCGAACCGGGTATAGCAAAAGGGTCACCTTTAGGTGGCCCTTTTCTAATGTCTTGTCATGCCCGCCACTGAGCAGGCATCTCCCTTACAGCGAATTTCTTTACTCCAGTTCCCCGCGGATGACATCGATAGAGTCGCCGACGAGGCTTACGATATTTGTCGGGTTGATTTCGATGTTGCCGCAATCGACCATCATGTCAACGGAGTGCTGGAATGTTTTCCAGATGTCATCTGTTTCGTAGATGTCCGCTTCACTGAGCTTGGCTGCAGTGCTAAGGATTGGCTTGTCGAAGTGCTGGAAGAGTTCTGCAAAGAACGGGTGCGTCGGGATGCGGATGCCGATTTCTGGGCGCTTGACGTCAAGTTTGCGGGCGATGTGCGGGTCTGCTGGCAAAATGAATGTGTACGGGCCGGGCACGCGTTGCTTGATGATGTTGAACGCGAAATTGCTCACGCGGGCGTAGCCAGAGGCGAATCGGATGTCGGGGACAATGAGCGCCATGAAGAATTTTTTCATGGGCTTTTTGAGGGCGTAGAGCTTGTGAATCGCTTTGGTGGATTCGGCATTACAGCCGATGGCGTAACCGGATTCTGTAGGGTAGAGGACGAGACCGTCGTCTTCGAGTATCTCGGCGGCTTGCTTTACGATGCGTGCTTGCGGGTTTTCTGGATGTACTTCGAATCGCATAATATTCTTTGTCTGTATATTTTCGCTTTTTGAAGTGAAAATATATATAAAATTATTATGCAGTGATCATTCGACTTTGTTCAGGATGACACTTTGTGACTATTGTCACGGGATGTAATTAAATTCTGGGTACAACTTCGTGGCCTTCGAATGCATTTTTGTAATGCATGAATTGCAGCGGCTTCTGGTAGGCGCGTGTGCTCAAGACATCGAAACGGCACGGTTCTTCGAATCCCTTGGGGGCAATCGCTTTTTGCGTTGCTAAAAAATGGCAGGCGGTTTGCCAGATTTTGCGCTGCTTGATGGCGTTTACGCGGGCGGCCGGATTCCCTTCTTGGTTGTTCCAAACGGATTTGACTTCGATAAAGACTAGTGTTATTCCGTCTCGAGCGACGATGTCGAGTTCTCCGCCCCGGAATGCATAATTGCGTGCGACAACTTTATAGCCTTCGCGCGTTAAGTACGCGACTGCTTGGGATTCAATAAAATTCCCCTTCGGTTTGTTATTTGATTTTTGAGCTATGGTACTTGTCTTGCGCATTGCATTCCCCTCATTTTCGTGCTACTACATCAAGGTTTCGTGCCAATCATGGATTGCTTCGCTGTACTCGCAATGACGTTTGCACTTTCTATTTACTCAGGACGACTTAAATCTAAGCTCTAAGTTTTACCAACTTCCTACTTCCTACTGCCTACTGCGGCGAAGCCGCTACTTCACTTCCATCCCGAGCAAACGAATTTCCGAAATGGCGTAGTCATCGTTGTCTGCTTCGTAAACATCGTCGAGGTAGAACCTGAGTTCGGTTGTTTCGACGGCCTGAATGCTCGGGTACTGCATCCCCTTGATGTTATCGAGGTGTATGCGTTGCTTGAATCCGTCTTTCGTTTCGACAGTCAGTGAGCGAGGTTTCTTGAAAATGCGGAAACGGTCGCCGAAGGCGTCATCGACAGACTTCTGGTAGCCAACGGCAATGCCTATGTTCGTGATAAGCGTGTTCTTGTCGAAGTATATTGCCAGTACCGGATTTAGCGGTTTTAGCGGCATCTTGTTGAGCCATGCTGTGGTGAGGTCGCCGTCGGTCAGGTTCGAGACGGGGTAGCCTTTGGAAATTTCTGGTTCGATAGCTCTTGTTTCGTGGTTTGCAATCACCTCGTTCCATTCTACTTCGTGCAAAGTGTTCATGGGCTTGTGCGTAAACATGAGCAGCATGAGCAAAATGACGATAATCGGGAATAGCACCGAGAACGCAACGATAATGAGCTTGTGTGGAGTGAGGTTTCTCCCGAAACTGATTGCCGATTCCACAATGGACGGGACTACGCGGCGTTGTGAACCTGTTTTGCGACCGATGGTTGCGTTTTGTTTCGGGGTGTCATGCTGCGGGAATACCTGGTCGCATTCGTCCAAGAATTCCTGCATGTCGTGGAATCGTTCGTTGAGTTTTTTCTTGAGACATTTGAGAATGAGCTCCGAAAGGCCTTCGGGCATGTCGTTGCGGAACAGCTCTGGTGGCGGAGGTGGTTCCTGCACATGCTTAAGTGCGATTTCTACAGGGCGGTTCCCTTCGAACGGAAGGCGTCCGCAGGTCATTTCATAAAGAATGACGCCCATGCTATAAATGTCGGATTGTAACGTGACCTCGTCACCGTGGCATTGTTCGGGCGACATGTATTCGGGCGTGCCCATGGTCATGCCGGTACGGGTAAGCCTTTCCTTTTCCATCTCTTGAATGTAAGAGATGCCGAAATCCATGATGTAGACGCGGTTGTCGTGCGTGAGCATGATGTTTGAAGGTTTCACATCGCGGTGCACGATTCCTTTGCTGTGTGCATAAAGTAAACCACGTGCAATTTGCCTGATGATGACTTCGATGGCTTCAAACGAAAGTTTGCTTTTGTTCTGCAAAATTTCAGCAAGCGAGATGCCTTGCACGTAAGTCATTGCAATAAAAAGTTGCTTGTCCTGCTGACCGAAATCGAACACGTGAACGATGTTCTGGTGGTCCAGTTCCTTCATCGCTTGAGCTTCGAGATAAAAGCGCTTGATGGCCTCGCCATCGGAGGTCGAATCTAGAATCTTGAAGGCAACTTCGCGCTTCAGCTTTTTGTCGAGGGCCTTGTAGACGTAGCCCATTCCGCCTTTGCCGAGTGTTCCCAATAGTTCATAGTTTTCGTTAAATGGATATGGGAATGTTTGCGGTTGTTCTGGACGTATCATCTTGGTTTCTTTAATTTGTGTAGTAGAAATGCAGTTACAATATAGAAAGCTAGCGCGATAGTGATGGCGAAAATGGAGTTGAAAACATCATCTTTTCGTTCTAGTAAAATGTTGAGGAGTGAAGCTTGGTTGTAACGCGACCAGATAACGCTAGAAAGGGCACGGCCAATGGGCTGCATTTGGTCGAGTGGGACTAATGCGCCGGCGAGCGCCACTTGCGGAATGATAAGTAGCGGCAAGAATGCGTTTGCTTGGCTTGTGTTCTTGGAAAGAGTGCTCGTAAATAGCCCGACGGTGGTAGCGGGCATGGCGATGCAGGCGAAAACGCTTGCGATAAGTGCAATTGGGGGGTGGGGGGTAATGCGGGTACTGATAAACGCATAGACAATGGCCGTCTGCATCATCGTGAAAATGACAGGGAGCGTGCATTTGGCGGTCAACGTCGAAAGTGCGGATACGCCTCGGCGGAACTTGTCGCGGAGGATGTCTTTCTCTTGCACGATTTCGCGGATGGAAAGCGAGAGCGCAAACCAGTTCGCGCAAAGGATAATCGCAAAGGCAACGGTCCAAAGCGAACTTTGATCGGAGAAAATTTGCGAGAGCAAAAAGCCGATAATTGCGGGCTGCACAAAAAGTGCGGCAATGCGGCCCTTGTCGCGGAACCACTGCTTCATGGTGATGCGTACGGTGTAGGCGAAATTGCGGGGGAGCTTGGTGCGTCCGAAATAGTATTTGCTTTCGCTTCTTTTCGCGCTGCTCGAGTTTTCGGGAACGCGAGATGATTCAGAAACTCGAGAAATTTCTGAAATTTTAGAAGTGCCGGAAATCCGGGATGCGCGCCATTGAGTCGCATCGCTTGCGCTAATTGAAGCGAGGAGGTTTTGCGGGTCGCTTGTGTTGAAATGCTCGTAGGCGGCTTGGACGCTTCCGTAGAATGCTTCTTCGCCTTGGTGCAGTACAAGAACTTTGTTTGCAATGTGGAGCGCTTCGTAACTGTGCGTCGTGAGTATGATGGTGTGACCGAGGAACGCAAGTTGCTTTAAGTGCGTGCAAAGAATTCTTGAATTGTAGGGGTCCAGGCCAGAGAGAGGCTCGTCGAGAATGACTAGGCCTGGGCTGCCCATGAGCTCTCGTGCGAGGGCGACTCGGCGCATTTCGCCGCCGCTGAGCGTCTTCACGAGGTTATGCTTGCGTGCGCTCAGCCCGAAAAGTTCGCAGAACTTTTCGAGTCGCCCAAGTGCATCTTGCTTAAAATCTTTGATGTCCATCGACGAGCGTGCTCCGTCAAGAATCGTTTCTTCGACGGTCAGCTCCGGGCGGAGCGGCGGGTCTTGTGGCAGTATCGCGATGCGCCTGCGGATTTCGCTTTTGCGATAATCCGCACCACCGATGCGAACGACGCTCTGCTTGTCGCATTGGTTAATGCCTTGGATCAATTTCAAGAGCGAGGATTTTCCTTGCCCGGAACGCCCGATAATCGCAAGTATTTCTCCGGCCGGGAGCTCGAAATCAATCCCTTTCAATAATTGCTTTTTGCCTGCGAAAACATTGACGTTTTGTGCTAAAACGTCAAAGCCCGTTGCTAAAGCTTCGATAAGCAAATTGTTGTTGCGGAACCCTACCAATGCCGATTCGAAACGGCTGGCGTTGCCGCTTGCGATCGTAATCGTACGCGTGCGCTTGCCATTTTCGTCAACAACTGGTTTTGCAAATTTTATTTCGGCAAGATTTTCGCGGGCATTACCAGAATTGCTGGCATTCCCGCCCGCGTTGTTAGCATTCCCGCGGCATTTCGCTTTCCCGATTCCCGGAATTTCAATTTCTCTCCACTCGCTCGTTAGCGGAATGGTTTGCATGTCGCTAGAAGTCTCGCGCTCCATTACCAAAAGCGTGAGGTCAGCTCCGCGGAGTGTTGCCCGCAATTGCCTTGGCCCTATGTGAATCACGTCACCATCGCTTAAGGCTGCGGTCTTTACCTCTTTCCCGTTCAGCATGGTGATGCTGTTTTGGGACAAGTTCTGCAAAATCCATTTGCCGTCTGTAAAGTTCAGAACCGCATGATACCTTGAAACCATCAGGTTATCGAATTGCAAAACATTGTCCGATTTGCGCCCGATGGTAAACGGTTTCGATGGGTCTGGATTGACGAGACGGAATGGGAACATCGCGTGTTTCCGTTATTGTAATTCTTTCACGAAAGCTTCAAAGCGGTCACAAGCCTTCGCGAGATTTTCGTCGCTTGCCGCATACGAGAAGCGCACGCAGCTGTCGTCGCCAAAGGCTGCGCCCGGCACAATGGCGAGTCCCTTAGATTCGAGGAGTGCACTGCAAAAATCAATCGAGCCTGCAATCAGCTTTCCATCCGGAGTCTTCTTGCCGTAGTAATCGCTTACTGGTGCAAAAAGGTAGAAAGCGCCTTCCGGTGCGCGCGGCTTTGTCTGTAAGAACGAGGTGCGTTCGAGCATGTAAGCTCTGCGCTTGCGGAAGGCTGCTTGCATGGCGTGAACGTTACTTTTGTCCATGTTGAGCGCGCCGAGGGCGGCGTACTGCGCCACATTGCTCGGGTGGTGCGTGGCTTGACCTTGGATTTTGCCGATAATCTTTGCAATCGGGGCTGGGGCTGCATCGTAGCCGATTCGCCAGCCAGTCATGCAATGCGATTTCGAAAATCCGTTGATGACGATGGTGCGTTCTGCCATTCCCGGGAAGACTGCTGCACTTGTAAATTCAGTATCATAGACAAAGTATTCGTAAACTTCGTCCGAGATGCAGTAAATGTCCTGAGCGACAATTTCTTTTGCCAATGCTTCAAGCTCGCTCTTGCTGTAAACGGCGCCGGTCGGGTTGCATGGATTGTTCAAGAGAATGGCCTTGGTGTGCGGCGTGCATGCCTTGCGCAAATCATCGGCGTCAATCTTGAAATTCTTTTCAATGCCTGCTTCAACAAAAACAGGAGTGCCGCCAAGCCATTTGACTAGTTCCGGATACGTAACCCAGTACGGGGCGGGGATAATAACTTCGTCACCCGGATTAATAAGGGCGGCGAGCGCGTTGAACACGGCATGCTTTGCGCCGCTAGTCATGATGATTTGCGAAGCGTCGTAATGGAGTCCGTTTTCGTCTTCCAATTTCTTTGCGACGGCCTTGCGCACGTCCAGAATCCCGACGGGAGCGGTGTAGCGTGTTTTGCCTGCGCGGATAGCTTCAATCGCTGCATCTTGAATGGAACTTGGTGTGCCAAAATCGGGTTCGCCTGCGCCGAGACTTACGACGTCCTTGCCGTCTGCAATCATCTGTTTTGCCATCGTGTCGATAGCGACTGTGAGCGATGCAGCGATATTTTGCGTTCTATCGGAAAGCGATTTCATTGTTTTGCTTCCTTTTTCCTTTTCTGTCTCAGACGGTATTGGTCGAGCGATCCTGCAATCAGGGGGAATATGGTGAATTGAGAAATGAATATGCAGATAAGGCCTGTCAACGAAACGTAACCCATGCTACGTAGCCCTGGATGGGATGAAATGAGCATGCCGTATGTACCGATGAATGCGGCCATCTGCGAAAGAAAAATCGTAAAGAACTTGTCCCTAAGAATTGTAAGCGCGGTCCCTTTTTGCTTTTCGTAATACGCCGTGAAAAACTGCAGAGAACCATCGATGCTTGCGCCGATGAGAATCGGGAATGCGAGTGCGCTGTACGCTGAAATCTGCACGTCAAATGCGTTGAGGGCTGCAAGGAACCAGCTCGTTGCAAATACGGATGGGAGTGCCGTGAAAATGGCTCGGCTCAGGCGGTTGTAGTATGCCAGAATGAACAGGAATACCAAAACACCACCGACTTGCAATGGTCGGCTAATGTTGTTTGTAATGCGGTCTAAGAAAATGGCTCGTGTAATTGGGATACCGGCAATTTGGTATTTCCCGTTGTTGATGCCTTCAATTTGGTGGAGTTCCTTATAAAGCCTGGAACACTCGCTGCCGAAGTTTTCCTTGATGTCGGTAAAGATGAATGCAAATCGACCTTGTTTCCCTTGCTTGTCGCGGAACTTTTTTGCGATGTACTCCGGCGGTTCAAAATCATCCGTCTCATCGAATTCCAGCGCCTGTTCCACTTTTTCAAGATTTTCAAGTTCGCTCTTCGAAAGCGCTTCGCGGAATTCTTTTGTTATCAAGTTGTGCAATTGACGGAGCTTTTCCATTTTTTTCTGTTGCAAGTTTGGAGAAAACTGCGCTAGCGTAAAGATGGAATTGACAGATGGAATGGCTCCGTTATTTTTGAGCTTGTTGAATTCATCAAGCAACGTTTCGCTTTCTTCGCTTTCCGGGAGCATGACGATGAGGGGGGTCTTGTTCAAGAATCCCGTCTGGGCTATCAGGGAATCGATTGTTGCGTCTTTGTAGTTGATTTCTGTTGCCGAAAAATCGTTGCGGATGTGGACGCGCGTTCCGCCAATGTAAAGTCCTACAAGACTTGCTGCGATGATTATCGAAAAAATGACCCAATTGATTTCGTTCGATAGCATCGAAATCTTGTATTCGTGATGAATTTGCGCGTGTCGAATCGAGAACGGTTTTTTGCGTTGCGTGACCTGCAAAAGTGCAGCCGAGAAAAGGAGCGTAATGGCCCAGTTCAAAATGCAGCCCGTTGAACCGAGAACGCCCAGTTCCTGGAGCCCTGGCAGCGGAATCAAAATCAAACTAGCGAACAATGTTGCAAATGCAAAACTCGAAACGGCGGTCGAGGGCCCGATGCCAAGGAGCGCACTTTCGATGCACAGTTGCGGGCTCAATTTCTGTTCGCGCTCCAAGAAGTAGCGGTTCAAAACGTGGTTGATAATTTGCAGAGCCTGCCCGGGGAGCACAATCGCGAGTAAAAGCGTAAAGAGGTTTATGCGCCCGTAGAACAAGTATGAGCATGCCATCGTTGTGATAATCGGCGTTGCAATTGGCAGTGCCGAAATAAAAATCAATTGCGGCTGTTTAAAGAAGTTGAGTATCAAAAGCAAGAGGATCAGTCCTGCCGTGACGATTCCCACCATCTTCGCTTCGGGTAAAAGTCGTTTGCCAGTCTGGATGGATTCATAAACTTTGCCCGCGTAATGAACCTGGAAATCGCTAGGCGTTTTCTCGTTTTCCAAATGTTTCGTGACTTCGTAGAAAAGGTTCCTGTTGGCTTGTAAGTCCGAGATGGAATGTGTCGGGTAAATCTCGACAATGCGGATTGTGCCTGTCTTGTTGGAATGGCTTACGGCGAGCTTGTCGAAATATTTTTTTTCAAGGTCGCTCAAAAGCTGTTCGCGCTGTTCCGAAGTCGTTTGCGTGATGGAATCAATGGCGCTCTTGAGATCGATGAACAGCGGGTTGTTCTTCATGATGTAGTCGTGCTTGAGCCTTTGAATGCGGTGCACCATGATCTCGATGTCGCTTTCGCTTGCGTACAAGAACTTGTTCTTCTTGTAAAAATCGATGTCGGTCTCAAAGTCCGCAAAATGCACGGACGGGCTTGTCTGCATCTTGTGCGCAAGGTCCTTTGCGATGCGGTAGTTTGCTATTGAATCCTTCGATTGGAGAATGACGATGAGACTCCCGAGTCCTCCGAATTCGTCTTCGATCTTTTGGACGTTGCTAGGCTCTCGAGCACTTGTAATGGTGTCTTGCAGCTGTAAATCCCATCGCAAATGCATGATGGGGTAAATGCTCAGAATGCCGATTGCGAGGAAAACCGTAAGAATAATCTTCGGATAGGCCGCTAATTTCTTGATAATTTTTGCAAAGATCGAAAACATCATACCTAATATAACTATATATTAGGTGTAAAATGATTCGATTGGTGACATTACTGGTGCTTGTGGGTGTGCTGAGTTTTCCCGCACACGCGAAGAAGGCGCAGAAAGCTGTGCAGGATACTTCTTCGAACTCCATGTCGTTTACAGAGATTATTTCGTGGCCGTTCATCCATGTGATTCAGCCGGTTTTTGGCATGCTCGTCTATCCGATTGCGGCTCCGCTGCACTATGCCATTGACCATGGCGTTGCCGACAAGGCGGTCGATCTTATCACGTTCGGTGAAAAGCGGAATATCCTCATTTACCCGGTGTTCAATTTGAAACCGGGAAGCTCCACGATGATCGGCGTATGCTACCGCCACAGAAATCTCTTTCTGCAAGGCGACTACACGGTTTTTGAAGGGCATTATTACGCCAACAGCGATGTCGATGTGAAGTTGCGCTATTCAAAGCAGTCTTTGTTCGGGCAAAAAATGTATGGCGGCGTCAATATGAACGTTTATTTGGACCGCGACAACGGGTTTATCTTGCCGGGGACAAAGGAATCGTTCAAGCAGGCTGATACGACCGTGAATTTCGGAGCGCAACTGGGGTTCCCGTTGAGCGAATCGCGAAATTGGAACTTTAGCCTTGGGGGCGAAATCCTTTACCACAATGCGGATTTTACGGACACAAAGGATTCTGTGCTCGATGACGTGAAATTCCCGATAGAAGATCGCGGCTTGTACCAGAGTCATTTGGAATTTCCGTTTTACGTGAACCTGGTTTTTGATAATCTCGATTTCCCGTATGCGCCGTCGAAAGGTCAACGTTTGAGCTTGAGAGCGTCGTACGTGATTGTGAGCGAGTACGGCGGAATTGCCAACAGGGACTTGACCTTGGCGGGCTTGAACCGCGTGGGGGATCTCAAGGATGGCGGCATGAACCATGACTTTGTCAGCGTCGATGCTTTTTACCAGATTTATTTCTTTATCGGACGATCTGACCAGTACGTTCTATCTGCAAAAGAAGGCCGCAAGACGAGAAAATTTTATACGGACTTTTCATGGAGCGAAGTCATGCGTGTGTGGCGTCCGGAAAATCTGGTCGAGACGCTTTTTGAACATCGCGTGCTAGCGTTCCAGTTCCGCTTCCAAGGTGTCTGGGAAATGGAAAAGGGCGGGGCTCCGTATTCGGCGTTCCCGGCTTTGAATGCCAGATTCCCGTTGCGCGGTTACACGGATGCTTGGACAAGCCCATTCCTGATGGGCCTTTCGGCTGAATACCGTTGGCCGGTGGACCGCTTGGTGGATGGCGTCGTGTTTGACGAATACGCTGTGATTAGCGATAAGGTTAATCACTGGTCCAAAAAACACCTTTACAACTCGTGGGGGTTCGGTGTGCGCGTCCGCAAACCGGATATGTACCTGTTCCGCATGCAATTTGCCTTCCACAGCTGGCACGGGATAAGCCTTATCTTGACTATTGCCCCGGAATTCAGGTAATTGTTTTGCCATGCCGGCATCGCCATTCTCGAATCGCAGGGCTGTCATGCCGGCCACAGTGCCGGCATCGCTATTTTTATAGCTGCAGTTCAGTCTGTTCGCTGACGAGGTGTCTCGGAATTTCCTTGTGCAGTATTCTGTAGGCGTTCGGTGTTGCGATACGGCCCCGCGGCGTTCTTGAAATCAGGCCTTTTTGAATCAGGTAAGGCTCGTAGACTTCTTCGAGCGTGTCCGGTTCTTCGCCCATGGCGGCGCTGATTGTCCCGACACCCACGGGGCCTCCGTTAAACTTGTCGATCATCATTGCGAGAATTCTGCGGTCTGTCGGGTCGAGCCCTTCGCTGTCGATGCCGAGCATTTCGAGCGTCTTGAGCGCGGCACGCTCGTCGATGATTCCTGTCCCACGCACTTGAGCCACGTCTCTGCAGCGCCTGAGCACGCGGTTTGCGATACGGGGCGTCCCGCGGCAACGCCCGCCGAGAATTTTAGCAGCCTCTTCGGAAATCTCTACGCCCAAGATGCGAGCGCTTCGCATGAGAATCTTGACGATATCTTTTTCATTGTACAGCTCCAGGCGGTACTGCAATCCGAAGCGGTCGCGGAGCGGACCTGTTAAAAGTCCGCTGCGGGTGGTAGCGCCCACGAGCGTAAAATGCTTGAGCGGAAGATTTACGCTTCTTGCCGCAGGGCCAGAATCCAGCATGATGTCGAGCCTAAAATCTTCCATGGCGGGGTAGAGGTATTCCTCGACCACGCGATTCAGACGGTGGATCTCGTCAATGAACAAAATGTCGTTCTCTTGCAGGCTTGTGAGGAGCCCGGCCAAATCGCTCGCTTTTTCCAGTACGGGACCGCTGGTAATGTGGATGTTTACACCCATTTCTTTTGCGATGATGCTGGATAGCGTTGTTTTGCCCAAACCTGGAGGGCCGGCGAACAGGCTGTGGTCCAGCGCATCGCCACGCTGTTTTGCGGCCTCAATCGCAATCGAGAGGCTTTCCTTGATATCGTCCTGGCCTGTAAATTCGTTCAGGCTTGGCGGTCGCAAGTTGCGGTCGGAATCGCCCTCGTCAAAAGAACACTTCTGTGGTGAAATTATACGCTGATCTTCCATATTCTACCTGCGCTGTCATCCCGGCCTCCCCAGGGCGCCATTCATCCTTGTCATGCCCGGCTCGACCGGGCTTCTCCTTACAAATACTTGAGTGCCTCCGGTATAAGGGCAGCCGCGTCCGCGCTGTCGCCCAGCACTTCAACCGCCTTGACTACCGCCTTTTCTGCCGCCGGGTCCTTCACGCCAAGCGTATGGAGTGCCAAAACTGCTTCCATTTTTGCACCCGTAAGGGCGCCCATGCCGGTGACACCTGAGCCTTCGACATCGCCGAGCGCCTGTAACATGGCTCCTGCCTTTTCCTTAAGCGTGAGTGTCATCTGCTCGCATGTCTTTTTGCCGAGCCCCTTTATTTTGCCCAAAGCAGCCTTGTTCTCGCTTGCGATCATGTTCAAAAGATCCGCTGGCGTACTGCCGCTCAAAATCCGCTGAGCCAGCTTGGGACCCACGCCGTTGACATCGAGCAGCATGATGAACGTATCCTTTTCGGTCTTGTCGGCAAAACCGAAAAGCGTCATGGAATCTTCACGCACCACGAGATTCGTGTGCAGTAAGACCTCGGCGCCTTCTTCGGGCAGCTTACCAGCAGTGTACGCTGAAATATTGATGCCGTAACCCACCCCCGCGCATTCTACAACGACAAAAGTAGGGGACTTTTGCACTAAAATGCCTCGAATCCGTTCAATCATAAAATCTCCAAAAATATGCACTTTTGTGCTACTGCACGAATATACACTATTTTTGTTTGCGTGTCAAGAGAAAATTTTGCGCTTGACCCTTTTGTACCCCAGATCGATCAGCAGTGGTGCACCTACACCGATGACCGTGTATGCCACCCACCAGAACGGCTCCGCAATCAAGTAGGGGAAGGTGCTGAGCTTTTCAATCGGCAAATCGTAAATGCAAATTTGAAGGTAAGTGATGATTTTGAAAGCCAGGAAATGTAACCCGATAATACAGACCGTGTGTCGCCCCACAAGGCATGTGGCGTTTGCCAAACGCGAAAACTTGCACACTCCGACCGAAACGGAATAAATCAGGAACCATCCGGACATGGCGCATAACAAGTAAAACCATGGGGCCGTGTAGATGCTCTCACTTAAATCCACGGAACCGTAACGGTTGCAGATAAGCAGAACCGTAAGCGTCACCGAGAAAATCAAAATCCAGTATCTAAGGCGAATTGCATTTAACGCGAGTTTTTTTAGCAGAACGCCGATGGCGAATACGACGTATGCCCCCGCGATATGCTCCGCGATGCTGTGGATGCGGATGTTTTGTTCAATCAGGTAGAACGTGACGACGAACAGCGTAAGTCCGAAAATGAAGTTCACGATTTCCCTGAATTTGACGTGCAGGCGTTTTAAAATGTAATCTACGAACGTATAGATAATAGTGACTTCGAATAGAGTTCCGAGAAACCAGGTAGCCCCTGCTAACGGTCCGCCCTTCATGTACATGAGCACATTGAAAAAAATTCCGCTGACAAGCGATGGGGCGGTCTTCACGTTTTCTGGGTAGATATTGTACTTGATGAATACGCCCGAAAGCAAAAGGAATATCGTGTTGAATAGAAAGCACGGCAACCACAAGCTTTTGAGCCTCTTACGGAACAAAGTCCACACGTTGGCCATACTGTCGCTGTAAACGGAGCTCAGGACATAGCCCGATGCCATGAAAAATATTGGCATGTGAAAAAGGTAGATGAAATGTTTTGCCGGGCAACCGCAATGACCAAGAACTACGAGGATAATCCCGATGCCCTTGATGATGTCTAAGTTTTGTGATCTTTGCAAATGCTTGTGCGGTATCGCCGAATCCATTCCAAACCTTGAAAATAAAGTCCCTGTTACGTAACCATGCAAAATTTAATATAAAATGGGACGGATAAAGTTTTTTTTGACAAAACGTTATTAGTTGTTTTGGGGACTAATTGTAATGAATACGATGTTTTCGAAATTTTACGGAATTGTTTGGATGAAAAAAGCGTGTTAATGTAATAGGTAGGGAACGTTTCCTTGCCGTTATAAGGACATGCAAATGACAAAAGAGAACGATTCTTCATCGACAAAACCGTACATCGTAAAAAATGCAGATGGCGTGGAATTTTTGCTCCCGTATT
>CAMJNF010000027.1 GCA_946407235.1 uncultured Fibrobacter sp.
CCATTCCATAGAATCTGTCAGTTTAGACATAGATTAATCCTTTCCGCACACGCGGGTTTTTGTTTCAATGCAAAGATAGAAAAGTAGGAAGTAGGAAGTAGGAAGTAGGAAGGATAAAAACGAGAGAATATATGGAAAAGCTGGAAGTTGGGTTTGGGGCTGTAATACTTAAATGAGCGGCTATTGACTAATAATTATTGACCAATAACCAATAACTAAGGATGAATGACCATTGACCAATAACCAGCAACTACACAAGATTGTATATTAATCTTATTGCCGTGGGTGTTATGCGGCGAAGGAGTGATAAATGTCTAGAGTAAAAGAATCTATAGTGTTAGCAATAGCCATTCTCGGTCTTGGCGCGTTCCTCTATTGCGCCATGATGCACACGAAAGATCGTGACCGCGTGGTTTCGGTTAGGGGCCTTTCTGAACGCGAAGTGAAAGCGGATTTTGTAATTTGGCCGATTGTGTATAAAGAAGTTGGAAATGACCTTTCT
This sequence comes from uncultured Fibrobacter sp., assembly GCA_946407235.1. Taxonomy (GTDB): domain Bacteria; phylum Fibrobacterota; class Fibrobacteria; order Fibrobacterales; family Fibrobacteraceae; genus Fibrobacter. The sequence goes on from CAMJNF010000027.1 coordinate 503, forward strand.
CTGATTTATGATGCCGTGCAGGCGAAAAATGCAACGCTTGGAAAGTTCTTACGAGATAATGGAGTGACTGATTCTGAAATCAGCTGGTCTGCTCCAGAAATCGAAGATGTACAAGGTGAACGTTATGGCGATAACCGCCGCCCGTTCCGTTACATTGCAACAGTGGTGACGACGGTTGCTTCGAAGAATGTAGATCGCGTCCGTGAGATTATGGGCAAACAGGGCGACCTTCTCAAACAAGGTATTGCGTTCTCTGGCGACGATTATCGTTACCGTAAAATTTATAGCTTTAACGCACTGAACGAAATCAAGCCCGCAATGATTGACGAGGCAAACAAAAATGCCCGTGCCGCTGGCGAAAAATTTGCAGCTGATTCTGATAGTAAACTGGGAAAAATCAAGACTGCATCGCAGGGGCAGTTCTCCATTAGCGACCGCGATGAAAATACGCCGTACATCAAGAATGTTCGCGTGGTTACGAGCGTTCAATATTTCTTGGAAGACTAGAATCGCAAAAAATGTAATTTTGGGCTATGAAGCAGCCTATTCGAAATATTGCCATTCTTGCTCACGTTGATGCGGGCAAGACGACTCTTTCTGAAAGAATCCTTTTTGCTGCGGGCGAAATTCACCGCCCGGGGCGCGTGGAGGATGGCCTTGCCACGATGGACTACATGCCCGAAGAAAAGGAACGCGGCATTACGATTGAAAGCGGCGTGGCACATTTCGAATGGAAAAATACATGGTTCAATTTTATCGATACCCCAGGGCATGTTGATTTTGGTGCCGAGGTCGATATGGCGCTTACCGCTGTGGAAGGCGCCGTTCTTGTAGTGAGTGCTGCAAGTGGCGTTGAAACGCAAACGGTGGCCTCGTTCCGCAAATTGCGCGAATCCCGCGTGCGTACAATTTTGTTTGTAAATAAACTTGACAATCCCGATTATTCGCTGGACGAAACGCTCATCAACATTGAAGAAACACTTGGCGTGCGCCCGGTGCTCATGTCTGTGCCGCAATTCAAGAATGGCAAAATGTGCGCAATGCTTGATGTGCTGAGCCAAAGTCGCTTGGTGCATTCGGAATCGGGTGCGGAAGTTCTCGATGATGGTTGGGAATCGGATGCGGGTGCGGCGGAAGAGCGTGCGCTTTTGAAAAAGTATTATGATGAAGCGGTAGAATTTGCAAGCAATTTTGACGATGAAATTTTGTCGCTGGCGCTTGAAAATAAGCCGGTGCCGCCGAAAATGCTTTTGCGCGGACTCAAGGCTCTTGCTGCAAGTGATGAATATGTGATTTGCTATGCGGGCTCAGCGCTGGAAGGCTTTGGCATTCGCAGCCTCGTGACGGCTCTTTCGTTCTTTTTACCGGAAGTCCCGACGTTTGGTGAAAATGAGCTTGGGCAAGTTGTGCGCTTGAGGCATTTCCGTGGTGTGGGCGAGATTTCGCTATTCCGCAGTCACGTGGATTTGTTGCGTCGCGATTGGCCGGCGGGTTTTGAATTTTCAAGGCTTAAGGCGAATATGCTTTTGCCGGTGGATGAAATCCGTGCAGGCGATATTTATGCGATGGTCTCGCCGTTTGAAACGGAACTTGGACAGGTGATTTATCTGAATTCGGAATTAGGAATTCGGAATGAGGAATTGAATGCAGGGCGAGATGCTGCGGGAATGTCATTGCGAGCCGAAGGCGAAGCAATCTCGGATGCTGTAGGAGCTGCCGCGCCGAATGGGAATGCCGCATCGTCGATCAGCGAAAATTATTTGCCATTGTTGCAGACGCGTGTCGAGTGCGTACGCACGGAAGATTACGCTCACGTGGAGCGCAGTCTCTCGGTGCTTGCGAGAATGGATCCGAGTTTCCGCGTGCAAAAGGACGATGGCGGATTTTGGTATTTGCATACCGTGGGCGAGGTGCAGCTTGATGTTTTGCTTGCTCGCCTCAAACGTGAATTTGGTTGCGAGGTGCGTGCAGGGAGTCCCGAGGTGCGTTGGCAAGAACGCTTGTGCCGTGCTGTAGGACCTGCTGAAAATACGTTCCAGATTGGGCCGCACAAAATGTCCATCAGCATTTCGGCATCTCCGCTAGAAGGCGATGCTCATGACATTCGCCTGTCTGCGGAATTTATGGAAAAGGCTCCGCTTGAAATTTTGGCTGGCGTGCGCTCGGCACTTTTGGAATCGACTGAAGTCGGCGTGCTCGGCAAGGGGCCGCTTGTCGGTGTGCGTTTTGAAGTCCATCGCTTTGAATGGACAGAAGGGGCGCTCCCGCCGATGATCAAAAAGTGCTGTGCGGATGCGGTGGCAAAGCTTGTGAAGCCGGCAGATGTGCAATTGTACGAACCTGTCATGGAACTTTCGCTCGAATGCCCTGTGAATTTTGCGGGGCTTGTGACGGGCGATATCCAGGCGCGTGACGGCAAAGTGAAAGAAATCGAAGGCGATGGAAAAACGCACTTCTTGAAAGCCGATGTGCCACTGCGAAAGATTTTCGGCTATGCTACGGGAGTCCGCAGTATAAGCAAAGGGACGGCGCTTTACAGCATGAAATTGCTCGGCTACCGTCCTGCTTCTGTTTAATATTTTACAATTTTAAATTTGAATGGAACGCTCGCTTTGGCGAGACGCGTTATTTACTGATTCCAATGCGTATGGCGCGTTCACCTTGCACGTGTAATACGTAAACGCCATTGCTAAGCGAGCTCAAGTCTACAGATTCATTTGCGGATACTCTACCCGACATTGCTGGGCGGCCGCGAAGGTCCATCACGGTGTATTTTAGGTTGTTGCCGCGAGTAACGATGAAGCTCAAATTGCCCTTTTGCATCTGGATTCCCGATGCGCGAGATGCAATAGTGTGCTTGCCGATAGATGTTGTCGAATTTGAGGAAGCGAGTTTAAACAAAAAATCAAAAACTTTTGTTTGTACTGTTTTTTCGTATTCGAGTTCGTCGTATACTTCGTGGGTTGAAGTGTTTGCGAAAAATGTTTCGTGCTCAATATTCTTGGCTTTCAAGATAGAGTCGATGACGTAGCTTCCGTAAAGTGTAGGGGTTTCGACAACAAAGTCGATTGCCTCTACAAGGGGTGCGTATTCCTCAGGTGCCATTCTCTTTAACATTCTTGCAGCGCCATCGAGTGGATGCCCGACTTTAAAGGGAACAGTTTTGTCTTCGGTTCCATGAATAAGAAGGACGGGAACCTCGCTGCTGCCTATGATGCTAGGGTCATGTGTTGCTCCCCACAAGAAAACACCGCCATTTGCATGGAAACCAACGCCTTGTTCGCCGTAGAGATTCAGTGGGCCGAGATCTGGTGCATCGCCGTAGTTAATGTAACTTGGAAATTCACTTTCGTTGTTTGTATAAATGTTTTCGATGGAAAGAATTGCTCCAGAGCTGTTACCGATAAGGTAAATTCGGTTCGTGTCGATTCCGTATTTGTCTGCGTTTTTGCGCATGTAGCGCACTGCGGCGTTGATATCTTGTACTCCGCGATACACTGATCGTCCGAAATCAGCGCTGTCAATGCTGAGAGAGTTGCCTTCGCCTCTAAGCGATACGCCTGTGCGGTATCCCATGGATGCTGTCACGAATCCACGTGCTGCAAGAGAATCGCAATAAGTGATTGAAAGCTGGCTGAAATCGTTTTTGGAACCTTTAATCATGGCTCCACCGTGAGCAACGATAACTGCTGCGCGTTTTTTTTCTGTGTCGCCCTTTGGTGTGTAGATGTCCATTTTCATGGAACTGAGTGTTACTTCGCTTTCGCTTGTATAAAAGAAGATGCTGTCTCCAAAGGAAAACGTTAATTTCGCGATATCATGCAGTGAACTTAGTTTTGGAACTTTTTCTGCATAAGTGACATCTACTTCTTTGGAAACCTCGAATAAGCGGTCCTTATAGCGAGTTTCTGCTGCGTTTGTGGTAATGGCTAAAAGTGTGACTGTTGCGAGAACGGTCCAAAAAACTTTTTGGCCGAAAATGTGCGTATTCATGCGCCCCTCCAGATTGAAATTTTAGGAAAATATAGACAAATTTTAAAATATATTTAGAGTATGAGCGAAAAAATCCCCAATCCAAATACAATTTATCCGATTGCAGGCTATGAAAAGGAAATCTATGTCAAGCCTACGGTTAAAAATCCGAATATTATCGTCGGAGATTTTACGTACATCGCGGATTCGGAATTCGAAAGTCATGTGACGCACCACTATGACTTTATTGGTGATAAACTTATTATTGGCAAATTCTGTCAGATTGCGGCTGGTGTGGAATTTGTAATGAATGGCGCGAATCACCAGATGAATGCTGTTTCGACTTTCCCGTTCTACACGCTCGAAGGCTGGAATATGAAACCGCCTGCAAAAAGCGATTTGCCGTTCAAGGGCGATACCGTCATCGGGAACGATGTGTGGATCGGGCAGAACGCGGTGGTTTTGCCGGGCGTGCATATTGGCGATGGTGCTATTATCGGTGCGAATAGCGTTGTCGGAAGCAACGTGGAACCGTACACGGTTGTGGTCGGGAATCCGGCGGAGACGATTCGCTACCGCTTTGACGAAGAACTGACTTCGCTCTTGCTGAAGTTCAAATGGTGGGACAAATCCATCGAAGAAATCAATGCGCTGATTCCCGTGCTTACGAATAGCGATTTGGAATGGGTGAAGCGGGAGTTGAAGGGGATGCTAGAAGGAATGTAACTGGACCTTCGCATTCGTTCAGGATGATTGCGCGCGGTACCCTTCGGCGAGCTCAGGGTACTTGATGTTATCTGCTAGCGACCTGTAAAATAATAAGCCCTCAATGTTAATTGAGGGCGTTTGTAATTGTTTTTTTTGGCAGTTATCTGCTTGCGGCGCGGGCGCGGCGGCGGAAGTGTTCTATAAGCGGGGCGACAGTTTCCTTGAAATCGTCGTGAGTCTCGATGCGAACAAAGTCAATCGACATGCGCTGGAAGAGTTCCTTGGTTGCCTTGCCTTGACGTTTGGCTTCGCGGGCGAATGCTTCGCGGAAGGCGGCATCGCCGGTGTCGATCAAAAGCGTTTCACCGGTTTCGGGGTCTTCGAGTTCTACGAGGCCTGCGGACGGAAGTTCCATTTCGCGTGGGTCAACGACGGACACGGCGAGAACGTCGTGGCGCTTGCGGAGAATCTTGAATGCGTTTTCGAAACCTTCATCCAAGAAGTCGCTCATCACGACGATAACTGCCTTGCGGTTCAAAATTTTGCCGGCGTATTCCAAGGCAACTTGCGTATTGGTGCCGTGGTGCTGTGGCTTGAAATAAAGAATTTCGCGGATGAGGCGCAGTACGTGCTTGCGGCCTTTCTCGGGCGGGATGAAAAGTTCGACTTGGTCGGTATAAATGAGGAGGCCGACCTTGTCGTTGTTCTTGATGGCGGCAAATGCGAGGAGAGCCGTGAGTGTTGCCATGACTTCACCTTTCATTTGCGTGCCAGAACCAAATTCGGAGCTGCTTGAAGCATCGACCATGAGGAGCATGGTCATTTCGCGTTCTTCGATGAATTTTTTGACGTAAGGCGTGCCGGTTCGGGCGGTCACGTTCCAGTCAATGGTACGCACGTCGTCGCCTGGCATGTATTCGCGGACTTCGCTGAATTCCATGCCGTTGCCCTTGAATGAGCTGTGGTAGGCTCCGGTCATCACTGTGTCGAGCGTGCCGCGCACGGAAAGTTCAATGCGGCTTACGGTCTTTAAAACTTCTTTATCAAGCAATTCTTTATCGGCCATCGTAATATCTTCTAGTTTTTAACGCTAAAGAATATACAAATATATGTTGAATTAAACCATAAATGTGTTTCTTTGCAATGGGGAAAGGTGACCCCGTCCCCATACGCGGATCATGACCACGTAAGTGCTAAAGCGCTAAGTGGTCAAAGCCAATAAGTGCGGGGTGACATAGAGTGCGGGCTGACTGTATTGTTAAAATTCTGCTTTGGCGAGAATGCTTACGTTGCGGCCTTTCTCGGGCATTACGGATTTGAGGCGCGAAAGGTGGTTGCGCACGTCGGCGTTGAACAAGTTGTCGCCACGGAGGACAATGCTGTAGTGGGCAAGCGTGAGTGGCCAGTGGAATTCGAGGGAGGCTCCGAAGGTGGCGTAGCCGGGGGTGCGTTCCTCGTAGCGGTCGGTACGGTTTTGCGCGAGTGCAAATTCGGCGTTGACCCCTGCGCGAACGTGTGTCCAAAGGTAAGCAATTTCGCCGTGGAATTTGAATGGCGGAATTTGCGGCATGTCGCTCCAGTTTTCGTTCTGGTAAAATCCGCAGACGTAGCTTGCACCCGCTTGGGCGTAGAATCCTCTTTCTGCGATGGTTTCAACGGAAGCGCTTGCGCCCATGAGCAGTGCATCGTCTCCGCTGACTTGGTAAATCGGCAAAATTTGCGACCAGTTCGTGTCGCCGGTGGCACGTGGTGCGAGATAATTCAAGAACCATGTGCTGTGAACGGCGGCGCGCCAGTTGATGATTTCGCCATAGTCGCGGAATTCGATTTCCGCTCCGTAGCCGCTTTCTGCATCGAGTTTGTGGTTGCCGCGTTCGTAGGTGTAGGCGGCAAGATGCGGGCCTTGGTTGTAGAGTTCTTCGATGGTCGGAGCGCGAGTGGTTCTGAAAACGTTGAGCGTGAGGAACTTGCCGGGAGCAACGCGTTGTGAAAATTCGGCAGCGATGGCCCATAGTGCAAAGTTGCGGTCTTCGATAGCGTCTTTGTCGGCGACAATACTTTCACTTGGCTTAAAGAATGTTCCGCCCAATCGTGTAGACAAGGTTATTTCGAGACCATCTCGCCATCCGTTAAGGCTTGCGACGGAAAAGAGCGAGGCAGCGTAAGAATTGGTGGGAGGCGTAAAAACGTAACCGCCCATTTCTATCGAGCGCGCGTCCAATTCAGTGCCGAAGTGGATGCCGAAAAACGGGCCGATTTGCGCGATGAATTTTTCAATGCGTATGTTTGCTTGGTTGACCGCGAATTCTGCACCGACGTATTCCTTGGTCTCGTATTCTGTGTGGTGGTACTGATTGAGTCGGAACGTGACGCTTAGTGTATCGCTTGATTTTTGGGCGGGGAGATAGAGTCCGCGCAACGTCAAGTCGCGCTTGAAGAGATCAATGTCTACGCCGTTGGGGTGCCCGCCGATGAACCCGCCCGGGATGCCATAATTGGAAGTGAAGTTGCGGAAGGAAGCCCCGAGCTTGAATCGTTCAAAATTGTAGGCGGCGCCAATGGCGAAACCTTTATTTTCAATGTCGGTGTTTTTCAGATTGCCATTGGGCGTTTTCATGTCGCTCATGTTGCGTGCGGAGAGTTCGCCTTTGAGCAATAGCCCATGAATGTTGGCGTTTGCGCCTATGACTGTCGCGAATCCCGGTTGGCCGCTTTCGGCGTAATCGGTAATGAAACCGTGAATTTGTGTGTTGGACTCCGCCGTGGGTTGGGGCCGCGCGATTTCAAAAGGAATATCGTTGTGCTCGACTTGAATGACACCACCCGCGGCGGCGAAAGAATGTGAGAGAATTTGCGGTCCGCGCGTGATGCGCAATTTATGTGCCGTTAGGACTTCGGAGGCAACGGCGTGATCGGGCGAGGTCGCGCTCATGTCTCCGCAAAATGAACCGTCTTCGGTGAGCGTGACGTGACTGCCTGAAAGTCCTTTGATGACAGGGCGTGCAGCGGCAGGACCCATGGAACGGATTGCAATGTCGGGCTCATTCTTGATGGTCTCTGCGATGGTGGTAGAAATTTTACGATCGAGTTTTTCAGCTTGCAGTTCTTCGTCTTTACGCAAACCGTCTAAAATGGTTTCGGCAGATTGTTCGGCGACAACTGTTGAATTGCCTAAATCTTGAATAAATTCTTGGGCAAAAGAAAAATGAAGGAAGCCTCCGCAAAGGAGGCTCCCCATGGCAGCCCTAAAAAGGCTAGTCTTCATCTTCGTCTTCCTGGAACGGGCACTTGTCGGCATCCAATGCTTTGTCTACGACAACTTTGATTTCAGGAGTTTTTGCATCGGCGTGATCGTGATGCTTGACCTTGAGCACCAATTTCGTTTCGCCTTCTTTGAGTCCCTTGAGATGGAAGCCCCAACCGCCTTCAAAGTGAATGTCGAGAATCTTACTGTCGCCAACATCCCAGCCGAGAGAGTGTTCTTCGTCGTTCGGGCCTGTGATTTCTTTGTTGTTCTCATCGAGGAATTTCACATGAATATGTGCGCTCATGCAGTTGGCGTTGACTTTGAGGCCAGGGAGCTTGGAATCTTCTTTGCCGCGGTAAACGCTGTAGAGCGTGTCCCATTCAGCAGAATAGAGTCTCCATCCTTCGACTTCGAAATGTTCGTGCTGCTCGGTGGAAGTGGAATTGCTTTCGCTGCATGCCGCGAAGAGAACGGAGAAAATGGCAATAGCCAAGAGTTGGAATTTTTTCATTATAAATCCTTTTTGAGTATGTGATAAGGTTGTCCCGCTTTTGCGGAAATGACATCAAGCCTGTCATTCCGGCCTTGTGCCGGAATCACCTTCTTTGTGTTGTTATGTTGTTTGTTTCGTCATTCCGAGGCGTGAAACGCCGAAGAATCCAGTTATTTCTGGGTGCAGGGAGGGCCGCGAGGATTATAATGAAGCGCAAATGTAAATGGATTTCGCGAGGCGTATTGTACCTGTAGAGTAAATAACAGTATCCAGAATACGACCGCGATAGGGACAAAATCGTCTAGATTGTATCCGTCGTGAATCAACGCGCAAACGGGGCAGTCATCGTGCTCCTCGAAATCGTCATGATGGTGCTGCGCGACTGCCCAAAGGCATGCCGCGATAAGCACGATGATGAATTTGCGCATGTGTGATAGACGAATCATTTTTTATTTGATAAAAATGGCGTTTCTTATAATCGGAAATCCAATTCCATCTTCTTCTTTTTCGTAATCGAATCTACCTATGATTGTAATCGGAGATCCTTCGCTTGGGAAATCCTTGGGGTACTTGCGTGGTTTGAATGTTTCGAAAGCTAATCCCTGTGAACAACAGGCAAGAGCGTCTTTGATGACGCATCCGTAAAAGCGTCTGTCGACGGCTTCATCGTAGTAGCTGGAGAATGCCCCTTTCATCTTGATTCGTTTACCAACGAATTTTTTTGGTTCAGTCACCATCTGATAAACTATCGAATAGACCATGGTGGCACTCATGCGTGATAGGTCGATATCAACGTGGTTTGTGAAAGTGCTGTCTGCTGCGATGCTTTTATTCGCTAGTGAAAATAAGCAAAGAATTGCAATGATTGTAATTCTAGAAAGTACTTTGTACAAGTTAAATTCTCCTGCTACGAATAAAATTTGTGATATAACAAATCAAAAATGCAGCGATATCCATGGCGACAATCGTTGAACCGACGGGTGTTCCGGCCAAAATGGCGACGAGAATTCCGGCGAGGGAGCAAACTACCGAAATGATCGCAGCTGCAATGGTTACCGAGAAAAAGCTTTTGAAAACGCGCATGGCAGAAAGTGCTGGAAATACAACTAGTGCAGAGACCAAAAGTGCTCCGACGAGATTCATCGCGAGTACGATGATGACTGCAATAATGATGGCAATGAGTAAGTTAAATAAATTAACGTTTACTCCAGTGGCTCTTGCGAAATTTTCATCAAAGGTGATGGCGAAAATCTTGTGGTAAAAAAGCACGAACGTCAGGAGAACGACAATCGAAAGGGCTACGCAAAGATAAACGTCTGTCGATTTGAGCGTTAATATAGACATCGAGCCGAAAAGCGTTGTGCAGACATCGCCAGCGACATTTGCTGAAGCCGAAAAAATGTTCATTATCAAGTAGCCGATGGCTAGTGCACCGGCTGAAACCATTGCAATAGCGGCATCTCCCTTGATTCGGGCGTCTTTCCCTCCGCAAAGGAGTAAGACCGCGACGATAATCGTTACCGGTAAAATGATGAACATGTTGTTTGTTACTTTAAGAACGGAGGCTATTGCTAAAGCTCCGAATGCAACATGCGAAAGACCACCGCCGATGTAAGAGTAACGTTTGAGAACAAGCGTTACTCCCAAGAGCGATGAACATAGCGATATAAGCGTACCGACAATAATCGCGTAACGTACGAACGGAAAATCAAGATAGAAGAGAAGTTGGTCGAACATGAGTTATAGTAGGAAGTAGGCGGTAGGAAGTAGGAAGGTTGTTGTTATCATGCCCGCCGGAGCCTGTGCTGAGCGCAGTCGAAGTAAGCGGGCATCTCCATTATTTCACTATTTCATTGAAATCCAATATGCGGGTGGCGTACTTTGTCGCGGCTTCGACATCATGTGTGACCATTACGATGGTCATTTTCTTTTGCTCATGAAGTTCTTTGATAATGCTGTACATATTTTGTGAAGATTCAGGATCGAGACCGGTAACGGGCTCGTCTAACAGCAACATGCGTTCGGCGGCGCAGAGCGCCCTCGCCAAAAGCACGCGTTGCTTTTGGCCGCCCGAAAGCTCGCGGAAACACGCTTTCCGCAAGTTTTCGGTCCGAGTGAGCGCCAGGCATTCGCGGGCGCGCTCTCGGAGGGCGCGACCGTAAAACGGGAGCAAAAGGCTTTTGCCTTGGAATGCCGAAAGCACGATTTCTTCGACCGATGCGGGGAAGTCTTTTTGTGCAATCGTAATTTGCGGCAAGTAGCCTATTTGCTTTCGCTGTAGATTGTCGCAAAGCTCGATTTTACCGGATTTGGGGCGAAGTATGCCGGCTAGCCCGCGTAAGAACGTCGTCTTTCCGCAGCCGTTTCTGCCTATGATGCAAAGATAATCGCCTGAGTTGATCTCGTAGTCAAAACTGTTGACGATATTTTTGCATCCGTATCCGAGAGTTAAATTGCGGCACTTAATCATTTTCAGTTCAAAGCCTTTTTCAGTACTTCAAGATTTGACGACATGATTGATAAGTAGCTGATGCCTTCGGCGATTTGCTGTTCTGTTATTGACTGCATTGAATTGATGATGAGGACTTGCGCCTGTTTCGAGTTCTTGCTTGCTGCAAGAACGGCGTTTGCGATTTTCTGGTTGCCTTTTTCGATGGTGAAAATGGTGGGCAGCGATAGAGAATCCATCTTCCCCGCAAGGAACGCAATCGTTTCGAAGCTAGCCTCGCTTTCGGCGGAACAGCCCACAAACGCGGCATAATACTTAATGCCATAATCATCCACCAAATAACGAAAAGGAAAGCGGTCGCCGAATAGAACTGTCTTGCGGGCAGCGCTTTCGACTGCGGTGCGGTATTCTATGTCGAGCGACTTGATTTGGGCGATGTATGTGTTTGCGTTTTGCGTGTAAATTTGTGCGTGCGTGGCATCTAATTTTGCAAGTTCCGCGGCAATCTTTTGCACCAAGATTTCGGCGTTCTTCAACGAGAGCCAAACATGTTCATCATTTTCAATTTCTTCTTCATTATCGTGATGATGGTGATGCTCCTCTGCGTGTTCATCGTGATGTTCATCTCTTTTACCTATCTTGCTGTGGTGTTGTGCATGCTCATTATGGTGTTCTTCGGCGTGCTCCTTGTGCTCGTCATGATGCTCATGTTCTTCTGCATGTTCGTCATGATGGTGTTCTTCCTCTTTAGTCTCTCGTCTCTCGTCTTTCGTCTCAGTATTTTGCATGCCTTCGACAACTTCTTCTGCCTTGACGCGGTCACCGAGAGCGACCATCAAGTTTACTTCGGCGCGGTCTTTTTTCGGGGACGCTTCGAGCGCGTCCTTGATCCATTCGTCGGATTCGCCGCCCACATAAACGACCATGTTGGCGCTTGCAATCTTTGCGATGTCTTGCGCGGTGGGCTTGTAACTATGCAGGTCTACGCCGTTCTTGATGAGGAGCGTTATGTCTACGGAATCGGCGCGGGTGCCAAGAATTTCTTTAAGCCAGGCATATTCCGGGTAGATTGTTGTAACGATGGATAGCTTGCCTTGTTCCGGCTTTTTTTCGACGTTGTTGCAGGCGCTGAGTGCCAAAATCATTGTTGCGAAAATTGCGAACAACAAAGAATAAAATGAATTCTTTTTCATTTCGTAATCCTTTTATAGTTTTTGTTTGAATTGTATAAAATGCCCCCGGCGTAAGGACGGGTGGCAGGAAGGTTCGTCAATTGAACCAAGTCAATTCAATAAAAGGATTTTTTGCGAAACGAGCGTAATCGGCCGCAGTACAACGACTGCGAAACGTACGAGCTTAAAAAGAAAACAACGACAAATGAGTTCTATCGGGGCTTCGACGAGTTCAAAGCAGAATTCCGAAATCAGGTCGAGACAGTGGTGGATGTGGTGACAAGTATGGCAGTGTTCGCCATGGCAATGATGGTCGATATGATGCTCCGTGTAGAGCAACGCTAAAGTGACCATCAACTTGTCTAGTAAATGAAACACGCTATCTCACAAAAAAGATGAATGAATTCAAATTGATAACAATTCTCAATTTTAAAGATAGTAAAAAGAGTTTTTTTTGGCAATTAAAAAGGGCTCCCAGCAGACGTCGGGAACCCTTTTGTTGTTCTAAGGAGGAGTTGTATGAAAAAAGTTCTAATGTTAGGCGTTAGCCCGATTGCCGGTTAGGCAATCGTGATTTTGCGGGCTGCGGCCTGAGCTTTCTTGGTAAGATCGAATTTCAAGATACCGTTTTCCAAGGAGACCTTGATGTTGTCTGTATCGATATCGTCGGCCAAGCGGAAGCTGCGTTCGTAAGTGAACTTTTCGTCCTTGCGGGCGCGGGTGGCTTTGACCGTCAAAATATTCTTTTCAACTTGGATGTCCATATCTTCTTTCTTGACGCCCGGCAGTTCAACTTCGAGAGCAAAGCCGCCTTCGGTTTCGTAGTAGTCAGCCTTCGGCGTGTAAGTGCATTCGCCCTGTGCGTTTGCTGCGTTCAAGCTGTCAATGAAATTCTGGATACCATAGAAAGCGTTCGGAAGGATCTGTGTGTTCATCATAATTTTAACCTCTTTTTGTTGCGGGCTCGGCGTTTACCGTTGGCCCTTTTGTTTTACACCCTACCTTAAGCGAAAGCCGTGCCAACTTTTAAAAAAAGTGGACTTTACGGAAAAATTTTTTTGAAAATTTGCAGCTTCTGCTCGAAAAATGCTGAATTTCGTTCAAAAAAGGCAATTTTGGGAGGGGGTAAATGCAGAAAATTTGGGAATTCGGTTGCTTTTTGCGATGTGCAGGGCGTAGTATTTCATCGCGAAACGCTCGGTGTTTCGTGCGTGAAACATTTGGTGGATCAAATTGAAATGGAAATTATTTGTAAGTATTTTTTTTAAATTTATTCGTTTTTATTTGTGCACAACTTTAAAAAATTGTACATTGGTAAAGTCAATTTAATTAAGAGGGTTAATATGAAAAAAATTTTTGCCGTGCTTCCTGCTGCAGTCTTCGCTCTGACAGGTTGTTTATCTTCGTCTGATGATTCTACATCCCAGACTCCCAAAACCCTCCCGACGGATTATATCGTTTTACAAATGGGCGATTATAATTATGGTGCGGATGGAAGTTTGGAAATTACAAAGGCGACTTGCACGGATCGACAGAACCAATACGTTTGGACAAAGACAACGCAGCGCGGTTCTGTGACAAAGAACGGTGATGATGCTGCGCAGCTTGATTTGGGCGATGGCGCAGGCAAAGTTTCCTATGATTTCAAGGCGATTGCGGGCGAAACATTCCCTAACGGCGAATTCTATAAATCCTCTTCGCTTAATAACCCGCTGGTTGAAGGCGTGATCTTGGAAAGCCCATATTACAGCGATGTTGCTTATGTTAATACGGAATGCCTTTTCCAGAATTTTGAAGAAATGCGAGAAACGATGTCTTTGCTTGCTAAAGTGCCGAAGGAATCCGTGACGGTGGAGTGCAATAAGATTAGTATTCAGGGACTCGAAATGCTTTATTTATCCCATACGGCAACGTCTATCGACTATGCGCTTTCTTATGGAGATATTTATTGTCCTGTGAAACATGATTTCCTCTATGCATACAAAGAGGCTGATTGTGCCAAGGCTTTTGCAAACTATCAGGAAGAATATGAAAATGGTGAAACAGATGATTTCTTTGATTTTGAACTCCATGATCAGGATATTCACGCCTGTTCTGGTTTTGTAGATTTGATTCTGAACTTCAATCGTACGACGGGTTTAGCGAAGTCCGGATCGGATTCTGCAATCGGCAAAAAGCAAATCAAGGATATTCTCCGCGCTGTGGGTAATAGCATCCGCAAGCGTAAGTAACCTTTGAATTTCCGTTTTAAACAGAAAACACCCTTTTTTGGGGGTGTTTTTTTGTATTTGTAGCGTTTTTGGCATGCGTTGCGTGAAATTTTTGCATAAATAGATGTATATTAGTAGATGCCTATCAAAAATAGTAGGGGATTCTATATGGATTTTGAGCACTTACTGTCTAGTCACAGGGGTAAAGCTTGTGTTGTGTCTGTTGAATTGTTTCCGGACGGTTCTTATGGAAATATTCGCATTGTCGCAGGTAACAAAGCGCATTGTGCTGATAGTGAAGCTCTGACTCACCATCCGTTTGAGCCTGGCTGCCCATATGAGGCGTGTTTCCCGAAAAATCAGAATTTTGAAGAGCATTGTTACCGCTGTATATGCGATGGCCGACCGATTCATGCTTATGTCAATCTCTACATGATGGATTTGTGGCTTAACATGTTCCTCTTGCCGCTTGAATCGGATCAAGAGAATATTGGTTATTGTTTTTATTGCTATGATGTTGCTCCCAAGGCGGATTCCACTGCAATGGCTGACCTTTCTGCAGATACCGCTTCCGAAGTGTTGAAATCTTGTATCAAATTGCGTGGTTCGAGTGATATCAAACAGGCTTTCCATGAAGTTGTCGATGATGTTCGCGAAATTTGCGGTGCCGATCATTGCTGTATATTGCTGACGGATGACGAAAAGCGTTCCTGTACGAACTTTGCAGAATCCCTTCGCGAAGGGGCGAGCTTGTTCCCGATGTCGCGCTATATGGATGGGTTCTACAATGTTGTTAAAACGTGGCCCGATACGCTTGCGGGGAGCACTTGTGTTATCATAAAAGATGAACGTGATATGGAAAAGCTGCGTGAACAAAACCCGATTTGGGCGGCATCGCTTGAACAGGCTGGTGTCAATAGCGTTGTTCTGTTTTCGCTTCGCCATGGCAAGGTGATGCTTGGCTATATGTGGGTTCTCAATTTCGATACTGCTAACGCCATAAAGATTAAGGAAACGTTGGAAGTGACGACATTTTTCCTTGCTTCTGAAGTTGCAAGTTATCAGTTTTTGAACAAACTTGAAATTATGAGTACGATTGACTCGTTGACGGGTGTTAAGAACAGAAATGAGATGAACAACCGTGTTGACGAAATCGTTGCAGGTCGCGAACCTGTGCCGGTGGCTGTGCTTTTTGCAGATTTGAATGGACTCAAGCGTGTGAACGATGAGCAGGGGCATAATGCTGGCGATGCGATGTTGTGCTCGGCGGCCTCGATTTTGCAGGTTGTATTCCACGATGGCGATGTGTACCGTGCGGGCGGTGACGAATTTATGATTCTTATTTCTCAGATTGATGAAGATGAATTACAGAACCGTCTTGCTCGAGTTCACTTCTTGTCGGGAAAAACAGAGGATATTCGCTTCTCGATCGGTTCTTGTTATGGCAAGAAAGACATCCGCAAGGCAATGCGCCTAGCCGATGAACGCATGTATGCCTTTAAAAATGCGTATTACGAAGCGCACCCTGAATTGAAGTACAGATAATCTTTTTGCACATTGTGCATGAAAGATTTGTAGTGCTATATTAAGTGAATTTTTGTGCAGTAAAATTCTATATTTAGAATATGAGACTGCCCCGTGAAACCCGTACTTATGTTGCTATCGACTTGAAGTCGTTTTTTGCGTCTGTGGAGTGCGTGCTTCGCGGTCTTGACCCGCTGAAGACGAATCTAGTGGTTGCCGATGCAAGTCGTACGGAGAAGACGATTTGCTTGGCCGTGACGCCGAGTCTTAAAGCGTACGGAATTCCTGGACGTGCGCGTTTATTCGAAGTTATCCAGAAAGTGCGCGATGTAAAACGCCGGACCGGCGAAGAAATCCAGTATATTGTGGCGCCTCCGCAAATGGCAAAGTATGTGGAGTATTCTACCCGCATTTATGAAGTTTATTTGAAATATGTGAGTGAAGAAGATATTCACGTTTATTCAATTGACGAATGTTTTATCGACTTGACTCATTATCTTTCGATGTACAAAAAGTCGGCGCGTGAACTGGCGAAGGATGTGATTCGCGATGTGTATGAAACGACGGGGATTACAGCGACGGCTGGCATCGGGACGAACCTTTACCTTTGCAAGATTGCGATGGACGTGATGGCGAAGCATGTGGCGCCGGATGCTGATGGCGTGCGCATTGCAGAACTTGACGAAATGACATACCGCAAGGAACTTTGGAATCATAGACCGCTGACGAGTTTTTGGCAGTTGGGACGTGGAATTGCGGAGCGCTTGGAACATTGCTATTTGAATAATGGCCGTGGCATTTTTACGATGGGCGACCTAGCGCGTGCGAGTGTCAAGAATCCTGATGCGCTTTACAAGATGTTCGGCGTGAATGCTGAAATTTTGATTGACCATGCGTGGGGCTATGAACCGTGCGGCATTGCCGAAATCAAACGGTATAAATCTAAGACGCATAGCATTGGCGGGGGACAAGTGCTGAGTTGCGCTTACGACTGTGCCAAAGCAAAAATTGTCATCCGTGAAATGGTCGATACGCTTGCGCTTGATCTTGTCGAAAAAGGTCTTGTGACGAACGGGCTTACGCTCCATGTGGGGTACGACCGCGAAAATGTGGATAAAGGAATTTATCATGGAGAAACGGTGGTGGATGGTTATGGACGCACAATTCCAAAGCCTGCACATGGGACTGCACCGCTGTTGAATTATACCTCATCGGCGTCAACGATTGCTGATGCGGTAATGAAACTTGCAGACCGCATCATGAATCCGTCGCTTACGGTAAAACGCTTGAACTTGACTGCGAATAACGTGCAGCACGCTTCGCAAGAGAGCTATGACTTATTCACGGATGTGAAAAAAGTCGAACGTGAAAAGAAAATGATGCAGGCGCAAATCGCAATTAAAAAGCGCTTTGGCAAAAATGCGATTTTCAAGGGGATGGATATGCAGGAGGGTGCTACCACCCGAGAGCGCAATGAACAAATCGGAGGGCACAAAGCATGAGATTAGATGAAAGAACGGCTCTTCGAGCCTACAGACGAGAGACTAAAGAAATTTTTTAGGCGATGATGCCTGACTATTTTTCTCTCGTCTTTCGTCACTCGTCTCTCGTCTAAAATAATCCCTAACCACTGCATACTTTTTACTAACCACAAACCACTGACTACTGCATTATGCTTGATAACTACAAAGACATAATTGATTTGCCTTACCCGCGGGATGATTGGAATTTCTTGATGAAACATCCGCGGATGTCTATTGCGAACCGGGCGAAAATTTTCAGCCCGTTTGCCGCATTACGCGGCCATAATGAAAGTATTGCTAAAACCGCAGAGCGCCATCTCGAAGATAACCGCGACGAGAATAGGTGGGATGATACGGACTTTGAATAAACAGAAAGCCTTCGGCTGGTCGACCGAAGGCTTGTTAATCAAGGAATCATGAAAATCAAATGTGTTGCGTTTTAGAAAATCTTAATCTTGCGGTTGCTCGTTGTGCTTGGGGCCATGCTTTGCATGCTTCATGTGTTCGAACTGCATGGATTTAAATTTGTCCAACTGTTCCTTGGTGAGAATCTTGTTGAAGTCCTTTACGCCTTTAATTCTGTGGTTGAGCAAGCCTTCTTGAGCCTTGAGAATGTTTGCTTTGGCTGCTGCGATTTTCTTGTCGTCATTGCTGTCGAGAGCTTCGCGGAGAATCTTTTCGGCTTCCTTCTTTTGTTTGCGAAGTTCCTTGAACGTAGAATCCATCACACGGCGTTGTTGTTCCAGTGCGGCCTTTTGTTCCGGGGTCACCTGCAATACAGAGTCCATGAAGGCTTCGCCTTTCTTAAAGTCGAATTTCTTATCGAACTTCTTGTCGAAATGCTTGCCATTGAAGTTCGGATCGCGAGGCGGTTCGCCGCGGAAGTGGTCGCCTTTGTGGTGAGGGCCTTCGCCAAATTCTTCACCGTGGCGCATGCAGCGAGGGCATTTGCAGTCTGGACCACAGGGAGCTTTCTTTTTGCAACAATCTGCCTTTTTCTTGCAGCAATCGCCAGGCTGGAATTCACAAATTCCATTTTTAGAACAAGGCGAGAAACCGGCGTTGTTGAATGCGAATGCTCCAATGAAGAAGCCAAGAGAGCAAGCGAAAATAATCAAGCTTGCAAAGAAGGTTTTAGTGGATGCGTTCATTATTTTGTCTCCTGTAATAAATAGCTGATGGAAGTGTATGTATCCAAATTTTCAAGTTCATCGTCGCTTGTTTCGCCTAGGTCGTTGTACCACGAGACGAGTTCATCGGAAGCGACATTCTTGATGAGGAGTGCTTCGGAGCCCATCTGGTTAAACATGGTAAAGACAGCGATGAATGCAACGATTATAAGACTTGCGGCGAGTGCGTAAATAGATCTCGTCTGGACAAGTTTCAAAAATTTCTGTTTCTTCGAAGAATCGAGTCTTGCGCAGACCTTTTCCCAAGAATCTTCCTTGGGCTTGATTCTCTCGAGTTTTGAAAAATCGATTTGATCACGCATAGTTCACGTTCTCCTGTAAATAGTTCTTGACTACGTTCCTTGCTCGACTGAGCCTTGCCTTGATGGTTCCTTCGGGCATGTTGTAAATATCCGATAGGTCCTTGACGCTTAGGTCTTCGGCATCTTTGAGCCAAAGCATGCTTCGCGTTTCGGCGGAGAGTTTTGACAGACCAAGTTCCAAGAGTTCCGGGTCGTAGTCTATTTGCTCTTCGTGTTTACTCCCGATGGCCGATGTCGTCAGGAGGTCGATATGCCCCTCTTCGAGTTCTGCGTGGCGTTTCTTGGAACGCAGTCTCATGAGGCATTCGTTTACGGTAAGACGATACAACCAGGTGTTAAGAGCGCTTTCACCGCGGAAGTTCTGGATTTTGCCGGGAACGGATACAAAAATGTCCATCAAGATATCTTCGGCTTCGTCGCGATTCTTGAGCATTCTGAAAGCGAGGTTCAGTACATTGGTACTGTGGGATTTCCACAGCAGGCCAAGTGCATCGCGGCTGCCTTGTTGAATTTTCTTTATGATGACTTTTTCGTCCATTTCGTTATTTTTGATGCATGGGGTTTAAGGGTGGTTGCATGGGTAGTTAAATTTTTTATTTAATTATATTATATAGCGATGCAAAAAATCCTTTTTGAAAAATTGAAAGAGGCTTTTGCCTCTGTTTTGCCCATCACGTTGATTGTGTTGTTGGTTTCGCATACTCCGCTTGTCACTTTTTCGGTGAAAGAGCAGGTTGTTTTTTCGATTAGCGCTGTTTTTTTGATTGTGGGCATTGGGCTTTTTAACTTGGGGGCTGACCTTGCCATGACTCCGATGGGGGCGTATGTGGGGTCGGGTCTTACCAAGTCGCGTAGGCTTTTGTTGCTTGTTTCGGTGTGTTTTGTGATGGGTGTTCTCATTACTGTTGCGGAACCGGATTTGTCCGTGCTCGCTGAACAGGTGAAAAATGCCGTGAAACCGATTTTGCTGATTTCGACAATTGGTGTGGGCGTCGGGATTTTTTTGCTGCTTGCGATTTTGAAGATTGTATTTAAGAAAGACCTTTCGCTGATTATCATTTTCTTTTACATGGTGCTGTTCATGCTCGGGATGCTCATGGTGTCTGTCGGGCGGAATGCCTTTGTACCGCTTGCGTTTGATTCTGGTGGCGTGACGACGGGGCCGATTACGGTGCCGTTTATCATGGCGCTTGGCGTGGGTGTCGCAGGTGCGATTGGCGGTAAGAATGCGTCGGAAAACAGTTTCGGCTTGATTGCGCTTTGTTCGGTGGGCCCGATTTTAGCGTTGATGGGCTTGGTTGTTTTTTCGACGGGCGATTTGACTTACGAACTTTCGACGGCGGCGTACTCGATTGAGGCTAGCCTTGGCGAACACTTTTTGCCGGTTGTGTTGACGGTAGCGAAAGAAGTCTTTATTGCGCTTGCGCTCATTGTTGCATTCTTTTGTGCGTTACAATTTACGGTACTCAAACTCCCGATAGTAAAGCTTGTGCAAGTGGGCGTTGGTATTTGCTATACGTTTATTGGGCTTGTAATTTTCTTGACGGCGGTGACGGTCGGGTTCATGCCGATTGGTTTTGAAATTGGCCGTGAATTGGCTGCGCGTCCGCATGCGCTTGTGACGGCGGGCTTTATCATTGGTATGGTGGTCGTGCTTGCAGAACCGGCGGTGCATGTGCTCAACAAGCAAGTCGAAGAGGTGACGGGTGGCCTTGTGACCAAGCGCTCCATGCTAATTGCGCTTTCGGTGGGTGTCGGCATTTCGATCGGACTTTCGATGCTCCGCATTATTATCGGATTCCCGATTATTTATTACTTGCTGCCTGGTTACTTTATTTCACTTGGGCTTTCGTTCTTTGTGCCGAAACTTTATACGGCGATTGCGTTTGACTCTGGTGGAGTGGCTAGCGGTCCGTTGACTTCAAGCTTTATTTTGCCTTTGGCAATTGGTGCTTGCTCCGTGATTCACGATGGCGGCGATTCGATTTTGAATTACGCATTCGGTATTGTGGCAATGGTTGCAATGACTCCGCTCATTACAATCCAGGTTCTTGGCTTCAAGGCGATTGTGGCAAGGCTTTGGCGCAACAGGATTATGATGCGCCGCTTGCAAGATGCCGATGATGAACAAATTATTGACTTTGTGTAGAGGCTATTATGGTTGAAACTGTGAAAAAAGTTTTGAAAAGAAGTACGCCTCAGAAGGTCCATTCGAAGGTTTCGATGAATCGTTTGAAGATTCTCGTAACAACAGTGAATCGCGCAAAGGCTGACTTTTACATGGATTACATCCAGTCTTTTGGCGCGAATATGCAGTTCGTGTTTTACGGACATGGAACTGCACCGCGTGAAATCATGACGGCGCTTGGCCTTGCTGATTCGGAACGTGCCGTGATTATAAGCATCATTGGCGAAGACCATGTGCCTGCTGTTTTGGAATGTCTTGAAGAAAAGTTCAAGACGATTGTGAATGGAAAGGGAATTGCCTACACGATTCCGATGTCGAGTGTGATTGGCAAGTCCGTATTTAACTTTTTGAGCGACAACCGTTCCCAGGTGGGGAGAGGATAATCATGAAAGCGAATACTCATGAATTAATTATTTGCATTGTGAATAACGGATTCTCCGATACCGTGATGGAAGCCGCTAAAGAGGCTGGAGCCCGTGGCGGCACGGTCTTGAACGCCCGTGGTACGGCGAACAAAGAAGCAGAAGCTTTTTTCCATATCGCTATCCAGCCAGAAAAAGAGGTGGTGATGATCCTTGTTCCGCTGAACGTGAAAGATGCAGTATTGCATGCTTTGTACGAAAAAGCAGGCCTTGATACGATGGGACAGGGAATTGCGTTCGCGCTTCCGGTCGATAACGTGGTTGGGCTCACGCCGTGGAAGGTGGAGCACAAAGCACCTGAAGAGAAAAAAGCTTAAAAAGATGGCGGATCAAGTCCGCCATGACGTTTTTTACACCTTCACATTGAAGTATTCGATTTCGGGGTGGCTGATGTAGAGACCGCTTACGGATGCTTGCGGATACATGGCTCCATTTTCGGTGAGGCTGATGCCTACGCTCTTGAAGTCGATGAGCTTTGCAATGTTGAAGATTTCTTTGATGTTCGGGAGCACGGGATAACCAACGGCTGGGCGAATGCCCTTCCAACCGTTGTTGCGTTCGAGTTCCCGGCTCAAGTATTCTGCGCCTGCTTCGGCGAGGCGGTCGGCGACGGTCTGCATGAGGAGAACGTCGTAGTCGCTGCCGCCCTGTTCGGCTTTCAGCTTTTCTAAACGCTTGACAAACGTGTCGCTCATGGTCACTGCAAATGCACCGACGATGTCGCGGAAAACGTCCTTGCCTGCGGGGGATGCGAAAACGCTTGCTGTGTTTGCGTTTGCTGGAGCGATGTAGTCGCAGAGAGCAAGGCAAGTGCCTTCGGGATTCTGCTGGCGTGCAGTCGAGACTTCGACGAGGTCAGCGTCTGTGCCTGTGCGGCCCGTGTTGAAGATGACGGATTTTTCGGTACCTGCAGCAGGATAGAATGCTTGAACAGCGCGGAGGGAGTATTCGGGCTTTGTGAGCGACTTGATAAGAGCTTCCGCATCGGCCTTGAGCTTTTTCGCTTCTTCTTCTTCGGGCTTGATTTTCCAAGTGAAGAAGAAGTATTCCCAGCTGATGAGCGGGATAATTTTTTCGATAGGAATCGGCGGGAGCTTGCTTTCGCCCATGAACGGCGGTTCCACGGGCTGGTACTTG
>CAMJNF010000028.1 GCA_946407235.1 uncultured Fibrobacter sp.
GCATGCGTACGATGCTGTCATAGCCGAGAATTTCCTCAAGGGTGAGGAAAAAGGTCGGGCTGAAGGTAAATCGGAAGGTAAAACCCAGGGCCATGCCGATGCTATAGGCGTTATGCAGGCTATGGGTTTGCCTCCAGAGCAAATCGCCGAGGCGAAGGCTCGGCTTGATGCTTTGAAGTCGAAGTAATAGCGTCTTAATACGGATACAAAAATTCCCCGAATTCAACTGAATTTCGGGGGTTCTTGTTAAAAAACGTTGATCGTTATTCCGCGCCGAGGCCAAGGCCTCTGAATGGAACGTACCTGATTTGGTTCTTGTCGTCGATGATTACGGCTACACCAGTGAGGAAGTACGGCCAGTGTCTAGAGGCTGGATCGTGGAATCTGTAATTGACGGTGCCGTTCGAGGCGAAAACGGAGAGAGGGAGAATGAAGTCATCGTGGGAGCAGATGACGCGGAACTTGTTCATGGAAGCATAGTCCGGTGCGATATGCGTCTTTACGATTTCTTCGGATTTTTCCTTGAGGTCGTAGAATGCATCGGCGTAAAGGTTGTCATAAGCCCAACCGGCAATGACGAGACGAACATTCTTGGTGGAGTCATCGTAAAAGTTATAGCGTTCCTTGTCTTTCTTGAACCAGCTGATGGAATAAATTTCAGAAGAATCGTGCGGGAATGTTTGCTGCCCACGTCCTTGTGCGATATAGAAGCAGGTCTGCTCCGTGCGGACATATTTGGTGTGCGTGTATGTAAATTCATCAGCGCTGATGAGCTTTTTGCCAACGGCTATGGCTTGGCGAACGCCATCGGTTGGCTGTCCGTTGATGGAGTCCGGCTCGTTTTCCCAGTAGGTGAGCGGTGTTTCTTTACCCGTTTGACCGTCGTCGCGTTCGCCGTGGCGGATGACGAAAACGGCTTTTTCGTTGCAGCGTACGCTCTTGAACACGTCTGCAATGTCTGCAAGGCCGATGGAGTCTAGGGGAATTGTGGCTACTGGGGTTTCAACGCAGTTCGGATCAGGCTGTGTCGTTGTGGAACTGGACTGTGGTGGCGGCACTGATTCCGAAGAACTGGAGAATTCGACCGGTGCCGTTGCGGAACTGGAATTTGCAATTTCGGCGGAGCTTGCGGGGAGCTGTTCGATAGAAGAACTCGAAGTCAAATTCGGTAATTGGGCTTGGTCGCTTGAACTCTGCGTGTTGGCAAAATTGTTGAATGCGGTAGGGGAGTTGTCGTCGCTGCAGGCGCCAAAGAGGGCTGCAGAAAGGAGCACTCCGCTAAAAGCTAAAGAAATACGTGAAATTTTAAGCATTTCGAAAAATCCTTGTTTTATCCCTTTAAATTTATTTTCGTTGAGGAATTTCATCAAGTAAAATTTTTCCAAAACCCTCTAAAATTACTCACCAACCTCTTAACCACTAACCACTAACCACTGTCTACTTCCTACTTCCTACTTCCTACTTCTAACTTCCTACTGTCTACTGAATTATAGTTGATTTCGTTCCTGTGTTTCAATTCTTTATTCAACGGCCAATAAATGCTCGCAAAAACGACATAGCCGATGAGCAGTACAATCCAGTGGTTGAGTCCAAAACCGATTTCAACGTAGCGCATCGTGACGAACATGAACGGCCCTGCAATTAAAAATAGCGGCAGTTGTCTGCACTGGTCGCCGAGCGAAAAACGGCTCTCGTAGCTCACGATGGAATTCATCATCGGGAAACTGGTGCAAAAACCGCCCATGAGCCTCTTGATAAGCATTAGGCCCGAAACGACTCCTGCGATGGCGGGCGCCTTGATGTAAACTGGGAGTGGTGTCTTGTAGCGCACTCCGGACTTGTACTTTTGCTTTTGGAAAAAGATAACGCCGATTATAAAGTCAAAAACGCAGGCCCCGATAAAATATGCTTCGCCTTGGGGAATGCGTGAATGCAGAAATGTTCCGAGAACAACGAAGAATGCTAGCCCTGCAATGATCGAAGGGACTATGGGTATTTTTACTTTGTAATGGAGTATGCGGACAATGTGTACATATAACATGCACATGAAGCCAGAAACGGCGTTTTCGGTGCTCATGGGGAGCCCGACTGCAATGTAGGCAAAACCGCAAGGGATAGGGATGGTTGCCGTGACCGCCTTGAGCTGTGGATCCTTTAAATAGGCGCTCAAAGTCCCGAGGGCGGTGACCATAAAAACGAGCAGCCAGTCGTAGACGGAAAAATTGAAATTCAACGCATCAAACATTGTGCAAAAAAATAGAAAAGTAAGCGCCTTTTCGACTTTTCCATTATAGATTTATTTTTGATACTACCCATGCCGATAGATATCTGAAAAGCGAGGTTCCGATGCTCTCGATTCCGTCTTATTGGTATTTTATCCCAGTTGCTGCGCTTGTTGCTTTGGGAATGGCCCTGTATTTCTACCGCTTCATGAAACGAGCCCCTGAGGGCAACGAAAAAATGAAGGAAATCGCCCATTATGTGCGCGTTGGGGCTTATGCTTACCTCAAGCAACAGTACCGGACGATATCGGTTGTGTTTGTTGTGCTTTTCTTTATATTTGTTGTTTTGGCGTTCCTTGGAATCCAGAACCCATTTGTGCCGATTGCGTTTCTTACGGGGGGATTTTTCAGTGGACTTTGCGGTTTCTTAGGCATGAAAACGGCAACGTATGCAAGTTCACGAACGGCAAATGGCGCGATATCCAGTTTGAATCGAGGGTTGGTCATCGCTTTTAGAAGCGGGGCGGTCATGGGCCTTATCGT
This sequence comes from uncultured Fibrobacter sp., assembly GCA_946407235.1. Classification (GTDB taxonomy): domain Bacteria; phylum Fibrobacterota; class Fibrobacteria; order Fibrobacterales; family Fibrobacteraceae; genus Fibrobacter. The sequence continues at coordinate 2,766 of CAMJNF010000028.1, forward strand.
CGTGGGTTTTGGGCTTTTAGATATTTCGGCGTGGTTTTTCTTGCTCAACTACATCTACGACAACAATGTTTTAGGATTCGGTGCGGACCTTGCGTCTAAGATTTCGCTTGGCGCGTGGAATGGGGTTTTGGTGAATAACGCCGATTGGGCGCATGCGAAAATGGTTGAAATTACAACGACGATGCTCACGTTTGGCATGGGCGCTTCGTTGCAGGCTCTGTTTGCTCGCGTTGGTGGTGGCATTTATACGAAAGCGGCTGATGTTGGGGCGGACCTCGTGGGTAAAGTCGAGGCGGGAATTCCTGAAGACGATCCGCGTAACCCGGCGACGATTGCAGATAACGTTGGTGACAATGTGGGCGATGTGGCTGGCATGGGTGCTGACCTTTACGAATCTTACTGTGGGTCCATCCTTTCGACGGCGGCGCTTGGGGCGGCTCTCCCGATGGGTGGCGTTAAACTTGTAGTTGCGCCGATGGTCGTTGCGGCCATAGGAATTGTCCTTTCGATCATTGGAATTTTTGCAGTGCGCACGCACGAAGAAGCTTCGACCAAATCGTTGCTGCGTTCTCTTTTGACGGGAACACTTGGCTCTTCTGTGCTTATCCTTATTGCACTCCTTGTACTTGTCAAGATGGATTTTATTTCAATGGGAATATTTGGTTCTGTGTTCTCGGGACTTGCTGCGGGTATTCTCATCGGGCAGTTTACGGAATATTTTACGTCGGATGCTTATAAGCCCACTCGTGGGATTGCTGATCAGGCAAGGCTTGGGGCTGCAACGACTATTATTGATGGAATCTCGGTGGGAATGTTTTCGACAGGGCTTCCGGTGGTGACTATCGTTGTGGGAATTGTCTGCGCATTTGGTTGTGCAGGTGGCTTCAACGATATGGCAATGGGACTTTATGGCGTGGGCTTTGCTGCGGTGGGTATGCTTAGCACGCTTGGAATAACGCTTGCAACGGATGCATTCGGGCCGATTGCGGACAATGCTGGTGGCAATGCCGAGATGGCAAAGCTAGATCCCCAAGTGCGTGAACGTACCGATGAACTTGATATGTTGGGAAATACAACTGCGGCGACGGGCAAAGGCTTTGCGATTGGTTCTGCGGCTCTTACCGCGATGGCGCTTTTAGCGTCTTATGTCGAAGAAGTGAAAATTTGGCTTGGCCATTTGGCCTCTTCTGCGGAAGGAATTTGGAAGGTTGGATCTGTAGTGTTTGCGAATAGCGTAAATGATTTGACGAGTACACTTTCTAGTGTTGCGGGTGTGAAATTTCTTGATGGAGGATCGCGCGCCATTGCCGAAAATGGAGACCTTGTTGGCATGGTTGCAAGTAAAGTAAATTATGCGGACTTTATGCAGATCTATAATCTCAATTTGATGAACCCCATGCTGTTGGGCGGGCTGTTTATTGGCGCGATGATGACGTTTGTGTTCTGCGCATTGACGATCAAGGCGGTGGGGCGCGCAGCAAGTGCTATGGTGGAAGAAGTCCGTCGGCAGTTCCGCGAGATTCCTGGAATCATGTTTGGAACGGGAAAGCCCGATTACGCTCGGTGTGTGGAAATTTCGACAACGGGCGCACAACATGAAATGATTTTGCCTTCGATTTTGGCTGTGGTCGTGCCTGTGCTAGTTGGGCTTTTTATGGGCGTTGCGGGCGTGTTTGGACTTTTGGCGGGCGGACTTGCGTGTGGCTTTGCGCTTGCGACAATGCTCAACAATGCCGGTGGCGCTTGGGATAACGCAAAGAAGTTTGTCGAAAAAGGCAATTACGGTGGTAAGGGCTCTGATACGCACAAGTCTGCTGTTGTGGGAGATACCGTAGGCGATCCGTTCAAGGATACCGCGGGGCCCTCGCTTAATATCCTCATCAAGCTAATGACAATGGTAAGCGTAGTGTTCGCAGGTGTCATCGTGAGGTTCGGGAATATGTTCTTTTAGTTATTAGTTATTGGTCATTAGTCATTTGTTGTTGGTTATTATCGCTTCGGCGGTTAAGTAAATCACTGGACAACATTATGATGGGCTGATGGTGATGTCATGGCGGACTCGGATCCGCCATCTTTTGTGAACAAGCCAAGTCGCGAAGCATCCTCAGTAACTAGTAACTTCTAACTTTTAAATTCTAAGTTCTAAGTTCTAAGTTCTAAGTTCTAAACTCTACCATCTATTTACTATCTTTCCCGCTAGAGGTTTATATGAAAGTTTTGGTAACTGGTGTCGGTGGCCAGCTGGGTCACGATGTGATGAATGAACTTGCAAAACGCGGTTACGAAGGTGTTGGTAGTGATATTGCTCCGGTTTATTCCGGTGTGGCCGATGGAAGCGCTGTGACCACGATGCCTTATGTTCCGATGGATATTACGAATGCAGCTGCGGTTGCAGAAACGATCAAGAGCGTAAAACCGGATGTGATTGTGCATTGCGCTGCCTGGACGGCAGTGGACCTTGCCGAAGACGAAGACAAGAAGGCTAAGGTCTTTGCAATTAATGCCGAGGGTACGGAAAACATCGCTCGCGTTGCAAAAGAAATCGATGCAAAGATGGTCTACATCAGCACGGACTACGTGTTTGACGGTCAGGGAACCTCGCCGTGGAAGCCGGACTGCAAGGATTACAAGCCGCTTAATGTCTATGGCGAATCCAAGCTCAAGGGCGAACTTGCCGTAAGCGGAACGCTTGAAAAGTATTTCATCGTTCGCATTGCTTGGGTGTTCGGCCTCAATGGCAAGAACTTCATCAAGACTATGCTCAAGGTGGGCGAGACTCACGATACGGTCCGCGTTGTTTACGACCAGATTGGTACGCCGACTTACACGCTCGACTTGAGCCGACTCCTCGTTGATATGATTGAAACGGATAAGTACGGTTACTATCACGCTACGAATGAAGGTGGATTCATCAGCTGGTACGATTTCACGAAGGAAATCTACAAGCAGGCTGGGCTCCCGACTAAGGTGCTGCCGGTGACGACTGCGGAATACGGGCTTTCTAAAGCCGCTCGTCCATTCAATAGCCGTCTCGATAAGAGCAAACTTGTGGAAGCTGGCTTCAAGCCGCTCCCCACATGGCAAGATGCTCTTGGCCGTTATCTCAAGGAAATCGGCGTAATTGTATAAAAAGGCGGCCCCGTCCCCATTCGCGGATCATGACCACATAAATACTAAAGTATTAAGTGATCAAAGAGAACTGCGTCCGGGGTGACAGGCTTCGCCTGCTTTTTTTACGAAAATCTTTCGTACAAGGCGTCTCGTTCCACCGGAACGAGGCCTTCGTTTATTATAAGCCCGCGCATGCGTTCCGGGCTCATGCCCACGGGAACCGTGGCGCCTGCGGCATGTGTAATTTTTTCTTCGATGATTGTGCCGTCTAAATCAGATGCGCCTGCGTGGAGTGCCTTCATGGCGGTCTCGATTCCCATCTGGATCCAGTACGCCTTGATGTGCGGGAAGTTGTCTAAGAACAAACGTGAAACGGCGACTGTGCGCAATATGTCTTCTTCGCTTGTGATGTTCGGGACTATTTGATGGAGCGCGTTATGTTCCGGGTGGTAAACGAGCGGGATGAACGCGAAGAATCCCGGAGCCTCGTCTTGCAAGTCGCGGAGCATTTTCATGTGCGCAATGCGGTCTTCAATTTTTTCGATATGCCCGAAAAGCATTGTGGCATTCGTCGGGATGCCGAGCTTGTGCGCGGCTCGGTGGACGTCCAGCCATTCTTCGCCGGTTTCCTTGCCAGGACAAATTTTGTCGCGTACACTTTGTACTAAAATTTCGGCGCCGCCGCCGGGGAGTGCGTCAAGGCCTGCGTCCTTGAGCGTTGCCATAATCTGTTCTGGAGTCTGCTTGGAAATCTTGGCGAAGTGGCAAATTTCGACGGCGGTAAAAGCCTTTAAGTTTACTGATGGAAATTCCTTGCGGAGCTTGCGCAACATCTCGATGTAGTAATCGAACGGATGGTCGGGATGGAGCCCGCCAACAATGTGCAATTCGCGGGCGCCTCCGGCAATTGCCTCGGCGGCCTTGTCGCGGATGGTTTCGTAGTTCCAGTCGTAAGCAGTCGGGCTATCTTTTTTGATTCGGCTGAAAGCACAGAATTTGCAATGCAGCACGCACACGTTTGTGTAATTGATTTGACGGTTGTTTACCCAGTAAACGGACTTGCCGTGGCGCGCTTCTTTTTCGGCATTGGCGAGTGCGCAAAGTTCATCGAGCGGTGCGTTCAAAAATAAATCGAGAGCTTCTTGTTCTGAAATACGAGACATGCGATAAATATAGTTATTAGTAGGAAGTAGGCAGTAGGAAGTAGGCGGTAGGAAGTAGGCAGTAGACAGTAGGAAGTGGTTAGTGGTTGGTGGTTAGTGATTAGGAATGTGTCATCCTGAGGACCGAAGGGACGAAGGATACAGTGAAGGTTAAGAGAGGTTTGTTGGTTGTTGCTATGAGCCGTGAGGGGTGGGGCTTTGCCCCATCCACAAAAATAATGGACTCTATCACCTTCGGTTCCAGAGAGACAATTTTTTTCGGACATCCTTATTGCGTAAAATAAAAAGACGCAGATTGAAATCTGCGTCTTTTTAGTAGCGGGGGCAGGACTTGAACGCTGCGACCTTCGGGTTATGAGCCCGACGAGCTACCAACTGCTCCACCCCGCGTCGAGGTTGTCCCATATATAGAAAATAATAATAGATTTGGCAAGAGTCAATAGCCGATTAAAAGTTGGAGTAAGTTTTTTTTATGCTTTTTTCGCTTGATTTCGGCAAGTTAGCAATCCAATTCCGTTACACAAATTTTTTCAAGATGTGCTTGCTGGCGTAAAAATAATCAATTCCACTTATAAGTGTAATGGCTGTAATGACGCCCATCACGACAACTGGGAATTGTGGCCAAATGCCTTCAAAGCCAGGAATCAATGCGCGAACGGGTTCGATGGCTCCAAGGAGAATGGCGACTATGCCAATGCCTTGCAATGCCGTTTTCCATTTGCCACTGCGACGTGCTGGCATGATGAGCCCTTCGCTTGCCGCAAGCGTTCTGAGCGTTTCAACACTCGATTCGCGGAAGTAAATCAATGCGACCATCCACACCGATGCATAACCCGTTGCGATAAAGCACATGAAAATCGTCATGTTCGAAATCTTGTCGCTGAACGGATCGAGATACTTGCCTAGCGTGCTGACTTCACCCATGGCGCGTGCGAGTTTGCCATCCAAGAAGTCTGTGAGCATGAACCCGAGTACCATCACGAGCGCAAGCACTTTAAAGACGATGTTGTTGTTGCTGTAATCCAAGTCATTATCGTAGAAGAACACCCAGAGGAAAAATGGCGTGAGCACAATACGGCTCATCGTAAGCTGGCTTGCAATCGAAAGCGGCTTGCGGTGCGCGGGGTCGCGGTAATACCAGTATGCGTAAGCTGCGGTTGATGCGGCAATGAGCAAAATGGAAACGACCATCATAATTTGTTGGAAATTTTCCAAGTTCAGCAAATACACGCCCATTGTGATTGTGACAGAAAGATTCGCAAGTTTGCTCCAGCGGCGTTTGCGGGGGAGTTGTTTCCCTTCGCGCAGGACTCCAAGCGAAAATAACGTATGCGAGATAAGTCTTGCTAGTAGAACTGCACAACCGACGCCAAGAATTTTTTCAGCACTTTCATTTTGAATCAAGTCGCGGAAGAAAATGCTTGTCATGACGATGAATTGCAGGAATCCATCAATCGTGTTGAGCCACAGCTTGTAATAGGGCTTTTCGATTTCCTGACTTTTCAACTGGAAAAGGTTTACCCAGCCCATGACGAGGGCGATTCCGACAAAGGAACACGCCATCGTGGTCCAGTCTTCCCAAATGAAAACTATGACGCAAACAAAAACGAGTGCCCGTAAAATACTCCAAATGCGTGATCGTAAGCGAACATCAGATGTGTTTTCTGGCTCTGTCATAAATTATTCTCCAACAACTGCATGGCGTGGGTGCGGACTGTTTCCGAAGTTCCGCCTAACATTCTAGCAATTTCTTCAATACGTCCGTTCTTGTCAAGGTCAATAATGGACGTAAAAGTCCTTCCATCAATTTCTTTCTTGCTTACGGCGAGATGGTTTTGAGCTCGGCTAGCCACCTGGTGCAGGTGGGTAATGGTAAGCACTTGGTGGTGCTTACCCAAATTGCGCAAGGCATCACCGATGCTATTGCCCGTTTCTCCCGAGATTCCAGAATCCACTTCATCGAAAATGAGCAATGGAACTTTGTCAAGCTCTGCCATGACGCTCTTGATGGCGAGCAATACGCGGCTGAGTTCACCACCGGAGACTGCTTTTTGCAAAGACTTTTCACCTTCGCCCGGGTTTGGGGCGAGCAAAAATTCAATACGGTCGGCGCCGTTTGGTGTCGGATCTTGTTCGGTGATGCTTGTAAAGAATTTTGCTTTGGGCATGCCAAGGCTGTGCAAGATTTCTTGCACGGCCGAGTCGAACCGGAGCGCGGCTTCGCGGCGCTTTTCGGTGAGACTTGCCGCCAAGCGGTAAGTCTCGGCTTTGTGCGCATCAGCTTTGCGCTTGAGTTCTTCGAGATCGGCATCGAGATTCTCGAGGCTGTCGAGTTCCTGCTTGCGCTGCTCCGTGAGGGCAATAAGTCCTGCAACATCGGTGCGGTACTTGCGCTTGAATTTTTGAATAAGAGCAATTCTCGAATTCGCTTTGTCGATTTCGACGGGGCTCATGGCTTTTGACGGGCGGAGCCTCTGCAGGTCTTTGCAGATTCCTTCGAATGGATCAGCCACTTCGAGGAGCGCGTTCAAGTCTTCTTCGTAATGCGGAATCTTTTGTGCGAGACTGCGTAACTTGTACTGAAGGTTCTGGACCTGTTCCAAGATGCCGTTATCGCAACCAATCAAACCTTGAATGTCGTTCAGAAGATTGCGTTCCGCCTCGCTCTTGCTGGCGATGTTGACTTTGTCTTCAAGTTCTTCTTCTTCGCCATCACGGAGTGCTGCTTTTGAAAGTTCATCGTACTGGAACTTTAAAAAGTCTTTTTGCTGGGCAAGGTCTTTAGCGTGAGATTCTGTCTTTTGAATTTCAGCGAGAACGTTATTCCAAGCGTTGTAGCTTTTTGAATAGTTTGTTAGCAACTCGTTGTTGCCCGCGTATTCATCGAGCATCTTTGCATGCGTGCGGATATCACGCAATAACAGCTGTTCGCTCTGCCCGTGCATCTGGATAAGCGATTCGCCAAGTTCCTGTAAATCCGAGAGGCTCACGACGGAACCGTTCACGCGGGCGCGCCCTTTTCCGTTTTCAAGAATCTCGCGACGGATGATGAGCTCGTCATCGTCATCGAGTTCTAACTTTGCAAGAATCTGTTTGACCTCGGGTTCATTCGAAATGTCGAACGTACCTTCGATAACGGCTTTTTCTTCGCCAGTGCGAACCATGGACGCTTGCGATTTGTCCCCGCAGACCATGCGGAGCGCCTTCATCAAGACGGACTTGCCTGCGCCCGTTTCGCCGGTAATAGCAGTAAATCCCTCATGGAATGGGACCGTAGCCTCCGCTATCAATGTGAATCCGTTAATTGTCAGTTGCTTTAACATACTAGATAAATTAGCAAAAGAATGTGCTTGGTTTTAGGTTATAGGTTGTAGGTTTTAGGAAAAGAATCACGTGCTTTGCACGTCTTAAAAAGGTGGCTACGCCACGATTTTTCTACCTATCACCTAATCCCTATCACCTAATCCCTATTTCTCAAACTCAATAATACTTCTGTAAATCGGGCGGCCTTCTCTGCGGTACTTGCGTTCGAATCCGGTTGTAATCCCTTCGGTGGGTTCAGCCGTATTGCGTTCAATTACTTTGCAAGTCGGGAATGCATCGAACGTTTCAAGGGCGATTTCGTTGTATTCCTTGTGATCGGTGCCCCAGTAGAAAATGCGTTTGCCGGGTTTCAGGCAACGTGCGACTTCGGCGAGAAAATCAGGGCGAAGCAAACGATTCTTGTGGTGGCGTTCCTTTGGCCACGGGTCCGGGAAATACATGTGGAATGCATCGACTGTGTTGTCCTTCACGGCATCGCGCAAAAAGTAGAACACGTCGCCGCGCAACATGGCTGCATTGCCTTGAGCGACGATACCGCGCTTTTCCATGCGTTCATGTGCGAATGCGGCCCAAGTGTAGTCCCATTCACTACCCATGATAAAGTAGTCCGGGTGCTTTTCGGCATAATCCGTCATGAAGTTGCCCTTGCCACTTCCGATTTCCACTTCGATGTGGCCGTTTTCGTTCGGGAACATATCTTTCCAGTTGAAGTCGAGCTTGTGCGGGAGTCCGTCCGGCGTCTTGATGGGCTTGCGATCGCCATTCGTGCGGAATATGTAATGCCACAGCGCTTTCATTTGCGGATCTTGATTCAGGTCGCGATAAAATTCCGGAATGATGACTTCCTTTTCGACTTTTTCTTCTTCGTTCAATACTTCGTTGTTGTTTTCGTCTGCCATTTTTTTTGTTTCCTATTAAACTTTGCTAGATCCTTCGACGGAGTTTATTCCGGACTTCGTTCCGGGACTCAGGATGACACTGTTTGCGCTTCTCGTTCTGCGGTTTGTTCGTGCTTCTCGCATTGCTTTTAATTCCGAACTCCTAATTCCGAAATCCGAATTAAATAAACGCTACAATTCTCTCCTTGAATTTTTCCGGGATAGCTTTGTCAAGCATTTCGCGGATGTGCCTTTCGGAATACTTCATCGAGAAATGGCTCAAGATGATTTTTTCGCACTTGATTTCATCGTCAAGCTCGTTGAGCGCATGCACAATATCTTTCAAGTGGCTGTGCCCCTTCTTTTTGCTCATCGCTTCTTCGCCGTCGTCAAGGAATGTGCATTCCGTAATCAGCACCTTCGATTGGAACACGCGGCTGTTGTCGAGCAGGCTTTCGCCAAGGCAATCGCCCATAAAGCTCACGAGCGGTTCGTAAACTTCACGCGTGATTTCGACGCCGTTCTTGCGGAGCTCTATTATTTCTGTGGCTGTTTTCCCGAGAAATTCATCTTTGAGTTTTTTCTTGTAAAAGTAAATAGTGCCGCCCATTGTCGGGATGGAATGCTTGACCTCGAATGCTTCGAGAGCAAGGTCCTTGCGGTATCTTAAAAATTGCAAATCGTTGGCTGAGACTGGTTCAATTTCCGGGTAACGGAATTTTGTCTCGTTCACGCCTTCGAACAAGGCTTCGGCCTTAATCCAGGCTTTTGCGTTTTCACACATGAATTCGGGAACGTAATAGACACTGTCGCGTTCGACACCCATCATTTTGCGGAGGCTATGATGACGCATCAGGCAGCGAGCGTGATCGCCATGAGCATGGGTCAAGAACACGTGGTCAAGGGGAATCGCCGAAAGCGGGCATTCGCCCATGTCAATGCAAAAATCAAGTTCTGGAATTTGGATGTACGTCGCGAGTCCGGAAATTGAAAATCCGGAGATTGGCGAGCAGGGCGTGTTGACGTGGATCTGTCGCAGGGCGTTATGTATATTCTTATTTTCGTTCACTTTTCTACCGCACAATAATTTAGCAAAAAAGAGAATCGAAAAAATGACACAAAAAAAAGCAGCTCGATATGAGCTGCTAAAAACTTGTTCGATTAGTTTCTATCGGTTCGAAATGATTCTATCGAATTCTGCGCAAGACATGGTTTCGATATTCACACCCATAGCGCGGCTACGAGTTCTGTCGTTACCTTTCTTTTCGGGGATGCGGAAGCAGAAGTCGTACTTGTTGCCTCTGTCGGTCGGGATGCCCATCTTGAAAATGCGGAGACGTTCAGAACCCTTAGGCGTGATTTCGAAATAGTCGTAAGTGTTCTTGACGCGTTCGAGGCGCTTTTCCTGGCTGAATTCGAGTTCGTTCGTAATCGGGCCCTCGAGATTGATCGGGAGGGAGTTTTGGAAGCGGAGCTCGAGCTTGCCGTTCGTTTTGACGATAGACGTTTCGGAGGGCTTAATCAGGTAACGCTGCTGAGGAATGTTCTTATACGCAATGTTGTGTCTGCTTGCCTTGCGGACGCCGCAGACTTCGCGCATGTCCGGATTGGCGACGAAATCAATATCGCGGCAGATTGGAGGGAGGTCGGTCGGGATTTCGAGGTCTTCGCTTTTTTGAGCGGAACCGCCACAGCCGGCTAACAGAGAAATTGCAAGGATGCAGGACGACAACAAAAATTTATTCTTCATGACTTAAAATATAAGATTATTATATGCTAATGCGATATTTTTTTTGAAAATGAACTAAATAGATGAATAATTTCGCATAAAACCTGAAAATTTGTAAAAGTTTGTTAACTTTTCGTCGTGCTTGCAGCCTTGTACCCTTTGGACTTTGAAAAAAAATTCTATCTTTGGCGTGGAAAATTGAGATTGGGGTCAAAATGAAGATCTACAGCTGGAACGTCAACGGTATTCGTTCCGTACTGAAAAAAGGCTTTGAAGATTGGTTCACTGCGACCGATCCCGATGTGCTGTGCCTTCAGGAAGTCCGTGCTGAAAAAAGCCAGGTTTCTGAAATCGCAAGTCGCGAAGGCTACTACACCTACTGGAATGCGTGCAAGCGCAAGAAGGGTTACAGTGGCGTAGCTGTTTTTTCCAAGATTGAACCCGATGCGGTCAATTACGGCTTTGACATCGATGAATTCGATGTGGAAGGGCGCGTGCTCCAGTTGGTATTCCCGGATTGGGTGCTCAACTGCATTTATTTCCCGAACGGGGGCCAGAGCGATGATCGCTTGGATTACAAGCTCCGCTTTTACGACGCTTTCTTGGAAAATTCCAAGCAGTGGTTGCGCGATGGCAAGCATGTGGTGACTGTTGGCGACTATAACACTTGCCATAAAGAAATTGATATTGCTCGCCCCAAAGAAAACGAGAACGTGAGCGGTTTCTTGCCGATTGAACGCGCTTGGATGGACAAGTACGTCGAAAATGGGTTTGTTGATACGTTCCGCACCTTGCACCCAGATACCCGCGATGCGTATTCCTGGTGGTCGAATCGCTTTGGCGCTCGTGAACGTAATGTAGGTTGGCGTTTGGATTATGGCTTTGTTGATGCCGCGTTGATGCAGAACGTGGTCTCTTCCGAAATCCATTCCGATGTGATGGGATCGGACCATTGCCCGATTTCTGTGGAACTGGAACCTCCGTTCTTACCGATTCCGATCAAAAAATCGGAAGATATCTAGTTTGTTTTTCGAGAATCCCGCCCAAAAGAGCGGGATTTTTTTTGACGCAAAACGAAAAATTTGATTGTAAGTTTTTGTCTATAAGAATTGCTATAACGTTTTTGTTCTTTACAACAAAAAATTCTAACATATGAAAAAAATAACTTGTTTTTAAGCGCTTTTTGAACTACATTGGAAATAAATTTTTAAACTCTAAAAAAGGAGAAAATATATGTTTAAAAAGCTCATTATGGCAGCTCTTGTTGTGACGAGTGCTGTTTTTGCCCAAAATAACATTAAGGTTGGTGCCCACGCTGCCGGTACTTTTGGTACTGCTTGGGGCGACAATACTGACATGCTTGAAATTGGCTGGGGTGCTGGTTTCAATGTTGGTGCAGACGCCAAGTTTGTCATTAATCCGCAGTTCTCTTTAGTTGGTGGAATTGGTGTTGATTATCGTCGTATTTTCTGGGATGTCGGTGGAATGATGAAAAACCTGATGACGAAGATGATGGGTATGTCGGGTGTAGATTTTGATACTTACTATAGATCTTTGCCTGCAAAACAAAAAATGGCAGCGGACGCAGTGTTTGGATCGGAAATGACGTTCTCGTTACTTTATATTGACATCCCAGTTGTAGCTCGTATTAACCCGGTTCCGAATTTCTTTATTGATGCTGGTATTGATTTGGGCATTAACGTGAGCGCTTCTGTCACTACCAAAGCGATTGGTGTAGAAAATACGGAAGATGTTGATAGTGATATGAAGAGTACTGTTGATTTCGGTTTCGTTGTTGGTCTTGGCTATTCTGTTACAGATAAGATTGATATCAATTTCCGTACTGCAATTGGCCTAACAGACATGGTTGACATGCAGAAGGCTTTTAACAAAGCAAGTTCTGATGATGAAGAAGATAGCTCTTATGATGAAGACGATGACGGTGGTACTCCTTCATTCGGCTTCAAGAATTTGCGCTTCCAGCTTGGCGTGACCTTCTGGTTCATGTAATCTGAGGCTTGTACTTAAAAGCTTGTACTTAAAAAAGAGTTCCCGACATTTGCCGGGAACTCTTTTTTGTAGAAATATTATTCTTAATCGAAGTTTGTGAACAAGACATCAATTTCGGTACCAAAGTGGATGTATTCATTAACCTTATCGTTGCCCAGCATGTAAAAATCCTGACACTTTGTGTGTCAGGATTTTAGCAACTTATAACAATTGACCAACGACTAACTATGTAGATACTCTACAATTGCATCGTGAATCGTGGTGAACACGCTGCGGAGTTCGTCTTCGTCTTCTTCCAGGAGCGTCACGCGGAATCCCTTGAGATCCGTGCAGAAGCTCGTGCTCGGCACAACGCAAATGCCCTTGGCGCCCAAGAGGTAATAGACAAAGCGGTAGTCAAGGTTCGTTGTCTTGCTGCACCATTCTTCGACTTTCTTCTTGATAATCGGATTGTCGATTTTCAAGGTCTGGTGGCTGTTGAGCGTGCCTTCGCGGAAGATGATGGTGTTGTAGAACGCACCGTAGGTCGGGTTAAAGTACAGTTCCGGGATGTCGGAAAGGATTTCGTTGATGATGGCGCTACGGCGGCCAATCTTCTCGTTCAGTGCGGTGCGGTGCTCAATGAAACGCTTGTCGCCCAGCACGCGCGGAATCGTCATCTGCGGGAGCGTGGTCGAGCAGACTTCCACCATCTTCGCGTTGTCGATGGCGCGGCAGAAGGCGTCGAACTGTTCGTCCTTGTCGCGGTTGTAGTATTCGGCCCAGCCGCAACGAGCGCCCGGCCACGGGTATTCCTTGGAAATGCCCTTGAGCGCGATGCCCGGGACGTCACCGATGTATTCGGCAAGCGCGTAGGCGTGGGCGCCATTGTAGGTAATCTTGTTGTAGATTTCGTCGCAGATGATGAACAGGTTGTAGCGCTTCGCGATATCCACGATTTTCTGGAGGATTTCGAGCGGGTAGACCATGCCGGTCGGGTTGTCCGGGTTCAAGATGAGGATGCCCGCGATGCTCGGGTTGTACTTCACCTTGTTCTCGAGTTCTTCGAGGTCCGGGTACCAGTGGTTTTCCGGCTGCAAGCGGTAGGTGATGGGGGCCGTGTGGGCGTGTGCCGCTTCGGCAGAACTGTGAGTGGAGTAGGCGGGGGCCGGTCCGATAATGCGGGTCGTCATCGAAAGAAGACCGTAAATCGTTGCAATTGCGTCGCCAAGGCCGTTAAAGAACAGGATGTCGTCCACGTTAATCTGGGCGCCGCCGAGCTTGTTGTTTTCCTTCACCAGGAATTCACGGGTCTCGAGCATACCCTTGGACGGACAGTAACCATAGCTGCGGTTTGTTTTAGCCAGGTCTACAACAATATCCTTAATCCAGTCAGGAATCTGACATTTCTTTTCGATGGGGTCACCAATATTTTCCCAGTGAATGGGGAGGCCGAGTGCCTTGAGCTGGTTTGCCTTCTTCACGATCTCGCGGATTTCGTAAGAGAGTTCCTTGGCACCTTCGCTCAATAGTCTTCTGCGCATTTTATGCTCCTGTATAGGTATCGAAAATTCAAATTTTTACAATGCAATTATAGAATAATATTTAGCTATGTTATTTCTGCAATATTGATTCTACGTCATCCTGAGCCTTGATTTTCAACTCAGCGTCATCCTGAGCCCTGTAAAGGGCGATATACGAGACTGCACAACTTGTTTGTGCTAGTGGAGTTAAGCCCTATGGGGTAGGATCCAGTGCATTATTCTGTAAGAACTTTCGATTCCTTTTGTTTATGGTTAAAGTTTTGGGGGGTAAAAAACGTGAGCCAAGAGCGGCACGGCGTGAGCGTGCCGTGATGGCGACCTTTGACCACTTAGCAACTTGTTGCTTATGTGGGCATGGCCCCCCTTGCGGGGGTAGCTCGTGAGAACCCGGAGGTTCTATCGTTTGATGTAACGAACGAGCGGTCAAAAAAGGCAGCCTTTTGCGGGGCTGCCCTTGAAACTTTTAATCTGAGTTTTGGCGTTATGCTTTACAGATCTTGGTTTCTTTGGACAGCCCCATAATAGCTCGGGCTGCTGCCGGGCTTGCTGCAATCGCTGCTGCGATAATGTTCTGTCCAAAGATTTTATTCATGTAGAAAAATATAGTTCATGTTTTAAATTATTTCAAGGGAATACTAAAATCTAACGCCTAACACCTATTACCTAACACCTAAACACCTTGCTTCAAATTACTACATTCTGCGTATGACTCACGAAACTCTTTACGATCCGATCCGCAAGAAGGATGTTCCCGCAACGCCCGAAGAGCATGTGCGCCAGGCTACGGTACAGTATTTGCTCGATGTTGTGAGGGTTCCGGCGCATTTGATTGCGGTGGAGTTTCCGCTCTCGGCTGTGGAGCCCAAGACGGATGACCGTGTCGATATCATGGTGCATAATTTTCGTGATGGGGCGCCTTTGAATAGGCCGTGGCTTTTGGTAGAATGCAAGGCTCCCGGTGAATACGCATGGCCTGTGCTGCAGCAACAGTTGAATAAGTATCTGCAGATTCTGACACCGAATTATGTGATGCTAGCGTTGGGCGATTGCGTACGCTACTTTGCGCTCGATGCTGTGATGAAACGCTTTACGAAAATAGACTCGCTTCCAGTTTTCGGATAGAGCTTCGTTTTTATCTTTTCTTCAATTCTGGATGCAGGGTGTAGTATTGCTTCTTGTCTTCGTACATGAGCTCATCTGCTTCGTGTAGCGCTTTACGAATTTTACCGCCGTTTTCATCGAAACTTAAACCGATTGCAAAGCTGATGTTGCCTGGAATCAATGAATCTTGACGGATTTTTTGGACCTTAGCTTCAAGCTCTTCTTTGGATTTGTCAATGGCAATAATGAGGAATTCGTCGCCACCGGCACGGTAACATTCGCAGCCTTTGAATGTTGTTCTTAAAACTTGTGCCGCTTGTTTTAATAGATTGTCGCCGGCATCGTGTCCTTGATTGTCGTTGACCGGTTTTAGCCCGTTCAAGTCTGCAAAAACAACAGCAAGGGATTTGTGCGAAACTTCACCGTTCACAAACTGCGAAATTCTGTTGTTCATGGAGTTGCGGTTCAATAGTCCCGTCAAGAGGTCCTGATTGCTGAGAATTTCGAGCCTGTTCAATAGCTGGTAATTTGCAATTTCGGATGCGACAAAGAATGCCGAAAGTTCAAGAGTTTCCCGGATGTTCACCGTATTGGAGGTGTCAAAGTTTGTAACCCAGATAAAGCCGATGTTTGTTCCAGAATACTGCAGAGGCAAAAGTACGAGGGTTTCGACATTTGCATTGACGAGCGAATTATACCAAGTAAGGTCTGTTTGACGGATGAGTTCAAGATCTGCGTCATTTTTTATCATCAGGCAGAGACTTCCGTCGAGGAACTTTAGCCATGTCTTTGCATATTCGGTAAAGTTTTCGTTTTTTAGTTCGCGAATGGATCGTTGATTCGAATCCGGTTTTACAGAATCGCTGAATACAGACCAAGTGTTTTCGTTGAAGTCCGTCAGCAACACGCAACAGTAGCTTGCATCGCAAATCTTGCGGATATCTTCGATAACTTCGTTCATTGTTTCTTGCAGATTTTTTGCACCACGGAGCTTAATGCAGGTCTGCAATACATTAGACGATGTTTTTGCCGAAATGTTCGACATGGCATCAAGGTTTTCTTCGAACGTTATTTCTTGAGAATATGTGCAATACGCCTTGTTCGGGTCTTTGATGTCTAAGGGCATCATTATCAAGTTGATGCAAAAATTATAGCGCTCCGGACGAATGTAGGCGTGAACGGGCTTTTTCTTGATGGCACATTCGTAGCAAAAATTTTCAAAATTCAGTTCCTTCTTCATGTAGCGTTCGTAGTTGCTACCGGGAACAAATTTTTCTTTGAAAACGACTTTGCCGTCTTTATCCACTTTTTCCATGGAGCTGATGTATAGGTCATTACCGGCCTCAATGCGGATGGTGCCGATTTTGTCATCATTGCGTTTTTCGACCGATAGGATGCTTGTCATTGTATGGAACTTGTTGACAATATCTTGTAGATTCATAAGCACCTCTTTCTATTATCGTTTCTTGAGCTCCGGATGCATGGCGTAGAATTGTCTTTTATCTTCGTACATTTGAGCGTCCGCTTCATGCATCGCTTTTCGAATACTGCCACCGTTTTCGTTATAGTAAAAGCCCAATGAGAAACTAACGTTGTTCAGGTCCATGGATTTTTCATGGAGCTTTTTGACCTTGGCTTCGAGTATGTCTTTGGGCTTGTCCGTGATGATTACCAAAAATTCGTCACCGCCTGCTCGGTACACATCTCCTTCCGTAAATGTTTCGCTCAAAATGCAAGATGCTTTTTTTAACAGATTGTCTCCTGCATCATGACCTTGGATGTCGTTGACAGGCTTGAGTCCATTGAGGTCGGCAAATACAACGGCCAAGGATTTGTATGTAATCTCTCTGTTCAAAAACTGCGAAATTCTGTTGTTCATGGAATTGCGGTTCTGGACGTTTGTCAGAAGATCCATGTTGCTGAGAACTTCGAGCTTGTTCAAAAGCTGGTAGTTTGCGATTTCCGAGGCAATAAAGAAAGTCGATATTTCTAGAGTTTCTTTTATTTGTAACGTCTTGGACGTGTCGAAATTCGTGACCCACATAAAGCCTGCAATGGTATTGTTGAATTCGAGCGGCAACAAAACCAAACTTCTGACATTGGCTTTTTTTAAGGAAGTGTACCAATTTGGGCTTATTTTTTTGACAGCTTCAAAGTCGTCATCTGTTTCTAGCATCAAACAGTTGCTTCCGGCAAGAATGTCTAACCAAGTCTTTGCGTAATCGACAAAATCATTGGTCAAAAATTCACGAACGGAATGCTGGTCCGAATTTTTCTTAAGGGAATCGCTAAATACAGAGCAGGTATGTTCGTTAAAGTCCGTTAGCAAAATGCAACAGTAGCTTGCGTTACAGATTTCGCGAATGTCGTTAATGACATCATCCATGGTTTTCTGCAAGTTCTGTGCCCCACGGAGCTTTATACATGTCTTGAGGACAGCCGATGAAGTTTCTGCAGATAGCTTGGACATGGCATCGTAGTCCACCTCGGGCGAAATGCATTGTGAATAAGAACAATATGCCTTTTTCGGATCGTCAATATGCAAGGGCAACATGACTAGGTTGATGCAAAAATCAAAGTGCTCCGGTCGAATGTAGGCATGAATAGGTTCTTTTTTGATGGCACACTGGTAGCAGAAGTGTTCGAAGTTTAATTCCTTCTTCATGTACCGTTCATAACTGGTACCGGGTTTAAATGGATCTTTTGTTATGGCGTATCCATCACGAACGGCTTGTTCTGTGGCTTCGATAAACGGTTTGTTGGCCACTTCATAAAGAATGCGACCAAGCCTACCGTCTTCTCGCTTTTCGACAGAAACAACACAAGTCATTGTGTTAAAGGAATCCACAAACTTTTGCAAGTCCATATTTAACGCTTCCTATTTTCTGGATATTTTGCATAAAAGCGTTTCTTGTCTTCGTACATGCGGGTGTCTGCTTCTCGCATGGCTACACGAATATCGCCTTGCTTGTTGTCGTAATAAAATCCAATTGCAAAACTGACAGGCTCTGGAGCTTCGGCCTTTTTACGTAATGCCTCGATTTGAGCCTCGATAGTTTCTTTGGGTGTATTTGTGGAAATGACTACGAATTCGTCGCCACCGGCACGATAAATTTCACAATCTGGGAAACAGTCCATCAATGCTTTTGCTGCGTTTTTCAGAAGTGCATCGCCCGCGTTGTGGCCATCGCCATCGTTTACGGTTTTGAGGCCGTTCAAGTCTGCAAAGACAATCCCGAATGTATTAGGTCTACGTTCACGACCGCTTACAATCTTGAGGACGCGGTTGTTCATGGCGTTACGATTCTTGACGCCTGTCAAGAGGTCTGTAGAACTCAGCATTTCAAGCTTCTGTAACAATTGATAGTTTACGATTTCAGAAGCGATAAAGAACGTTGTCAGTTCAAGAGTTTCCTTGATGTGGTCCGTGTCTTTGGTATCAAAGTTTGTAGCCCAGATAAAGCCTATTGTTTCGTTATTGTACTGGAGCGGGAACAGTACTAGGCTTTTGATATCTGCGTTTTGCATGGATTTATACCATCGGGGATTGCGGACTTTAATGGATTCCATGTCGGCTTCGTCTTTGACGATGAGGCAGTTGCTTCCGCCAATAGTATCGATCCAGGTTTTTACGAGGTCTATAAATGAATCGTCCAAATAATCAAGGAGTGAATGGTGAATTATTTCGGGAGCTATACTTTCACTGAGTAACGAACAAGTGTTTTCCTTAAAATTGGTCAGCATGATGCAGCAAAAGCTTGAACCGCATATGTTACGAATGTCGCTGATGACTTCGTCCATGGTCTTGAGGAAGTTCTTTGTACTGCGGAGCTTGATACAAGTTTTCAGAACGTCCGAAGTCGTCTTTGCCGAAAGATTGGCCATCTGTTCTACGTTGGCTTCAGTCGAAAGCTCTTGCGTGTAGGTGCAGTAGCATTTGTTGGGGTCGTTAAATTCGAGTGGCAAGCTAAATATGTTGAACCACACATCGAACCTGTCTGGGTGGATGTAGGCGTGCATCGGCTTTTTGAGGACTGCACTACTGTAGATGAAGTGCTCGAAGTTCAAGTCCTTGGGAATATATGTGGTGTATTCCTGACCGGGAACGAACTTGTTGCCGAAGGGCATATCGATATCAGAATTTTTTTCAAATGTGGCGCAATATGCCTTATTACCGACTTCTATGCGCATTTTGCCATAGCTCCCGTCGGCATTTTTTTCAATAGACATGATGCAGGTCATCGAATCGAATTGGTCTACATATTCCTGTAAATCCATAATTTCTCCTTCGTGGTTGTTCACCAGCGAAACCGGATACAAACCAACAATAAAAATAATACGAATTATTGTAAAATGTGCATTTGAGAAATGTTTTTTAGCCGAAATGGGGCCTAAAATGGCGTTTTTATCACATTTTTAGGGGGCTTTTACGATAGATTTGATGCTCCCGTCTTTAAATCGGGTGGTCAGAGTGTCGCCTGGCTTGATTTGGTCCTTGTTGCGGATGAACTTTCCATTGGCATCCAGGGTGAGCGTGTAGCCTTTGGCGAGGGTTGTTTTTGGATCTGCGTTCTTGACTTTTTCGCTCAGAAGTTCGAACTGCGATTTGGCGAGGTCTAGAATTTTGCGCGTTCCCTGCTTGAGACCTTCGTGATTGCGATCCAGTCGCTCGTGTTCGGACTTGAGGTAGTAGGCGGAGTCCTTCTTTATGGATGATGCAATGAGGACGTGTTTGGATTTCTCGTTCTGGATGAGACCGAAAACTTTTTGCTGGAGCTGGTTTCCTAACGTGCCGAGCTGCTTGT
>CAMJNF010000029.1 GCA_946407235.1 uncultured Fibrobacter sp.
ACGGGATGTATGCCGCCGTGCGACAGATTATTCACATTCTGTAAACAGAAATCTTCGGGACGAGCCGGCCAGGGGATGGCGGGTCGGGGCACGCCATGACGTGTCGCGCACTTTTTTAAGAGGAGGTGCCCGCTCGGAGGCGGGCATGACAGGCGCAAGGACAGCTCATAATGGCGACACGGCACCCCGGAACATGTCCGGGGCAGGCTCAGGCCGGGGTGACATAAGCAAGAAATGACTGGATTCTTCGGCGATTCTAACCTCAGAATGACGCGCTTGCAATTCTTCCACCAACATCCAACTAAAAAACACCCCGGGAGCGGTGCTTCCGGGGCGTTTTCAATTGCATTCAGGCGTTTTCGTTCGCGGTTTCGACTGCGTTTAGGCGTCTTGCGCGCGCTTGATTAGTTTGTCTTGCAGCCGTTCGGGAATTCTTCCGTCAAGCATTCCTGCTCTTCGAGCGGATCACCCTGCTTATAGGTAGACCAATCATCATGCCACTTGTAACGGTTATCCTTAGTCTTGTTGATACGCGTCATGTAATGGTCGATGAGGTACTGCGGGCATTCCACTTCTTCCCAGTGATAGGTCGGATTGTCGGCAGCCATGTACCAGTCAGCAAACCAGTGACAGCCACGGAGCAAGTTCGGGAATCCGGCATTACCGAATGCAGCATCGCACATGTCCCTCACACATTCCTGATAAACTTCAAGTTTGTTGTCGTAACCGTGCTTGCTCTGGCATTCCGTGAGGAAGCCACCAAAGCCTGCGCCCCAGTTGATGTTCTGACCATTAACCTGCGTAGAGAGAGCGTCGAATGCGCCCACGCCACCACCCGGTACCATCAAGTCGAACTGGCCAACTTCCACGTCGTGACCGATGTTGGACGTCATCACGACAATGTGCTTACCCTTGAGAGCCTTGTGAGTTTCCTTGGCCGCGTTGTTTGCACTTGCATCCTTGAAACTACCATCGTACTGCAAGTGGAAGCACTTACCGCAAGTCGTCTGGGAACCAGGACCTGCAACGTACGCATAAGAGAGCGAGTCGTTCACAGCGATAGGAGCCATGTCCGTACAAGTGAACACACCCTTTTCCTTGGCGTTTCCACAAGCGTTGTTCGTACCTTCGAAACCATACCAGTACTGCTGAACAGCATGGCCAAGCGTAAAGGTCGGAACTTCCACGTCATGGATATTGCAGTTACGGGCAGTCGTCATGCCAGCTTCGTACGAAGCCTGCGTGGTCGTATCGGTCTTGCCTTCTTGACCATCGCTAATCCAGGAGCAGTGCGGCTTGCAAGCATCCCAATAGCGGCTGTTCCAGCCCTTGTTACCGTTGCTCAAAATATTCTTCGTGTATTCAGCCGGAGGCGGGCCATAAGATTCGAGAGTCGGGAATCCGCTTGCATCCAACTGTGGTTCAGAACTGCTAGAGCTTTCTGCGGCAGACGATGCCGGAGTTTCGCTAGATGTCGGATTGGCAGAAGAGCTCGACACAGAAGGAGCCACGCTAGAGCTGGAGCTCGGCGGAGCAATCACAGAAGAACTCGAATTAGTAGAAACGCTGGAACCCGGCTCTACAGAAGAGCTAGAATCCCCACCACCTACACTAGAACCTCCTTCACCATTCAAAGCTTGGCTCGATGAAGAAACCGCGACAGGCGGCGTAAATGGAGAGGGAGAATCATCAGAACAGGCGCTGAACATTGAAAAAGCACCTGCGGTAAGTAAAGAACTCAGTAAAAGTTTTTTCATAATTTTCCTTTTCACACCTCTTCTAAAATTAGATTTTATTCACTTAAAAGGCACGAAAAAAAGTTTTTTGAAAGAGAATTAGTGAAAGAAAAAAAGGCCGCGCTTTACGCGCAAGCCTTTTTTGCAATTAGGAATTAGGAGTTCGGAATTAGGAATTTAATGAATCCAATTCCTAATTCATCATTCCGCATTCCGAATTAGTCTCTGAACTTCACCTGCTTGGTGCCGGCGACGACTTCACCGATCTGCGTCCACTTTTCACCCTTGGATTCGAGGTGAGCGATGACTTCAGCCTTGTCAGCCGGATCAATGAATAAGAGCATGCCCATGCCCATGTTGAACGTAGAGTACATTTCGTCCTTTTCAACAGAGCCAGCCTGCTGGATGAGCTTGAAGATCATCGGAGGATCCCATGTGGTGCGGTCGATAATCACATCAACGTTGTCTGGGAGGATACGCGGGATATTGCCCTGGTAGCCCGAACCCGTGATGTGAGCAAGGCCCTGGATCTTTTTCTTGTTGCAGAGGTCGATGAGGCTCGGATAGTAGCTGCGGTGCGGAGTGGCGAGAGCTTCGCCGATGGACTTGTCCATGCCATCCACGACAGTGTCAACCTTGTAGCCGGCCACATCGAAGAGCACCTTACGAGCAAGAGAATAACCGTTTGTATGGAGACCTGTGGACGGGAGACCGAGGATGATCGTACCCGGCTTGATCTTCTTACCGTCGATGATGTTTTCACGTTCGACGACACCCACGATTGTACCGGAAATATCGTAGTCGCCCGGACCGTAGAAGCCCGGCATTTCAGCAGTTTCGCCACCGATCAAGACGAGATCGTTTTCGCGGCAGGCCTTGGCCATACCGGCAACGAGCTTGTCCATGACACCCGGTTCCAAGCGGCCCGTAGCCACGTAGTCGAGGAAGAACAAAGGACGTGCACCCTGCACGAGAATATCGTCGCAGCAGTGGTTGACGATGTCCTGACCCGGCAGTTCGTGCGTGCCCATTTCGATATCGACCTTGAGCTTGGTGCCGACACCATCTACAGAACTCACGAGGACAGGGTCCTTCATGCCGAGGTGGTTCAGCGTGAACAGGCCACCGAAGTTGCCCACGTCACCGAGAACGCCTTGGTTGAATGTGGTACGGACGGACTTCTTGACACCGACCATTGCCTCATCGGCACGTGCCAAGGAAACTCCTGCGTCTGCGTAATTCATCTTTTTTCCTTTGCCCTACGAGCGGGCAGCGATTTGGCCCTATTTACGGGCACTTTGTTTTTCATCAATATTTCTGAGCGCATCCAAGATAAGGCTTGTCGTATCTGCCATCTGGTTGATATTCACCACATCCGGCATGACATGCGTATCTAGCTTGAAGAAGGTTTCATCACCCCACGAAAGCATCTTTTCGAGAGCGTCCGGACCTGCAAGCTTGCCACACTTTGCACAGCTAATTCTTCCATCCTGGAAGGCGATAAAGCCATGTTCACCGGCGCATTCGAAAATGACCGTTCCTGTAATGTGGCTCTTTTCCATTGTCTGCGCGAAATCAATAAACGGAAGAACCTTTGCCGAAGCCAAAAGCGACAAACGTTCAAACTCGTCAAACGCCTCGTTCTTTGCACGAAGGCGGTTAGCCATCACCTTGTAAAGGTAAACCACGACGCTTGGATTCTTGTCGAGAAACTTCACGAATTCCGCCTTCGGAATGTGAAGCACCGTACTGCCATCCTCTGCGGCAATAACCGTATTAGCCGTAGGTTCGTTACACAAAATCGACATTTCGCCAAAGCAAGAACCGCTTTCTAAAGTCGAAAGCGCACTGTAATGGCCGTCCGGTAAAATCTGACCACAAATCGTAGCGCGTCCGCTCTGCAAAACGCAGAAAGAATCGCCTTCAACTCCGCCTTGGATGATAATCTCGCCAGCATCGTATTCGCGAATCTGAGCATTCAAAAGTAGAAAGTCCGCATAATCTCTTGGGACCAGTTGCAAAAACGGTACACCAAGATCATATTGAGCTGCGATCCAATCTCCAATACCTGTGTGTGACATCATATGCTAAAAATTATAGATATTTCTGTACCATTTGTAACTGGTATCAACCGAATTTTCCCCCGGAACGGAGCCATTTATGCATTTTGTAAGATTCCACAAGAGTTCCGCCGGTCGCGTAATCGCCCCTTCGTAAAAATCGTTACCCGCACCTTTCCCTTTTCGGCCATCATTCTGGAAAACCTTTTTTTCCTTGAACGCCTTAATGTTTTTCACGCGCGGTTCAAGCGCAAGAATTTCATCTGCCGTTGCAAACATCGACGGATTGACCCAGACATCGACGCTATCCGCAAGCGCATAGACCTGCTCAAATGAGAATGTAAGCTCACGGGATGTGTCGGACGCCCACAAGTAACACCCACCCGCATCAAGGATGAGGTTCGCCGTAAAGCTATTGCCACCGGAAGCATGCCACACACCGCCATAGGACATGCCGGCAAGAACCTTAGGGCAATGAGAATTCGGAATTAGGAGTTCGGAATTCGGAGTTTTTTCGTCATTGCGAGCCGCAGGCGAAGCAATCAAAGCCTTCAACGTTTCGTATTTATTCTTCTCTTGTCTATAAATAGAATCGGCGAGAGAACGGACTCCGAACAGGATACCATACAACTTAATCCATTCAAGCTTTGCAAGCGCGCTACTCTCTTGCCACTCAGAAGTAAGCATCAATGGGAGATTCGTCCTTGCAATTTGTTCATAATTATCGTAATCTCCACCCGTAGTAAAATCAAGAACCAAGTCCAAATTCAACGCCATCAGCTTTTCCAAGGCGCCCGCATCATAACCGACGCTCGCGACCGATTTCTGCTGAGCACGTTCATACAAAATACTATCCACGACATACTGCCCATCCGAGACGCCTACAATCTTGTCGCGAAGTCCAAGCCTCAGCATGTAACCAATCTGTGAAGTCGAAAGAGCAGCCACACGATTGAGCGGGACACGCAGAACAACTGCAGAAAGCCACTCTTCCGGAAATCCCCGGCGACGCAAATCCTTCCCCAAAACCGCCGCCGCAGAATCCATCATCACGTATTTATGGATAAGCGTATCCTTCCCGACCACGGAGCGCACAACGGCAACATCGACACCGCACAATTTGCCAATCGAGAAATATTCACTGCCGGAAGATTCAAACTGCACCGTCCCATCGCATTTTACCACCGAAGAATTGCCATTTGGGCCATCCGACTGATTACGGCACCCCACCACGAATACCATCCCCAAGACACAGCAAATCCTCAAAAAAGCCCAAAAACCAAACCTCAGCCCTCGGAACGATTTGCAAAATGGCCCTAATTTGTTGATTTTCAACATTCTATCGTAAATTTTCATGCACAAAACCAGAAGATAATGTATTTTATTGTTTGATTTAATATCTCTTTTAGAGATTCCTATTAGGAGAGAGCCTTTATGAAAACAAAAATAGCCTCTTTATGCATCGCTGCGGTGTTTAGCATTCTTGCATTAGCCAGCAATTCATCCGCTGCCGAAGAAGGATTTTACGACAAGGAACACATCCGTGGCTTCATCGCCTTCGGCGGAGACTTCCGTGGCATGTTCGACAACTTCAACAGGTACGTCAACTCGCTGGCATTCAAAGGACTCAACGGGGGAACATTGAAGCACAAAGGGGACTCGACCGTCTACCGCCTTGCCACCAACCCCAAATACAGCAAATTCAACCAGTACTACCCCAGCCTCCACTTCAACATTGGTGCGCAGTACAAGCAGTTCCTGACCTGGTTCGACATCAACTTTGCAATTACGCAGATTTCCGAAAGACCGTCGAACAAAACGCCCGCCATGGATGAAAACGGAAAGAATTCCACCTTCCCGCTCTACGACGCACGCTGGTTTAACTACGGTGTCGATTGGATGTTCGGCTGGAAAACCCTCGGCGAAAACGCATTCTTCAACCTGATTCCTGCCGTGGGCATCGGCTTCAACTTGTTGAACGTCCACTTCACGTCCAACTACATTGTTACCAGCACCGAAGGCAACAGCTCCACTAGCATGCGAGACCGTTACTACAGCACCATGGCCGCCACATTCAACGCCGAACTCGAAGCACGTCTCCAGTTCGAACAGTTCTCCGTCGGTCTCTATGGCGGTTATCGCGCAGTCCGCTACAATGAACTCAATGTCGAAGGCGCAAACCTCGACACTGAAGACTTCAACACCGACAACGATGGCGACACCTGGTTTGTGGGTCTCCGCCTCGGCTGGACTTTCCTGAGTCCCTGGGAAAAGAAACAGCAAGACAAGCTTTAATCAAAAGTTTACGCTAACCGAGCCCCGCCAATGCGGGGCTTTTATTGTATCTAGCCTTGCCATTATAATTCGATTTCGGTTCATCAATCGATGCCATGATTTTTTGCAAATACGCGCGCCAGACGTTTGAGTCCGCAGGTTGTGGATTGTACGGTAACATGAACAAATTCTTTTCGGCGGTACGACTAGGCGGATACATCTCAGCCACCTCTTCCATAGCAACATAATAACCGCTCAATTCACGAAGGCCCGCATCCGTCCTCCAGTACACCGTAGAATCATTCCTTGCATAATCAAAATTCCAGCCCAAAAGGAGCATCGGCACACCCTCTTTTTTGAGACGCGGCGGCAATGCCGAATATTGCCCCTGGGTGCTCAAAAGCACAAGGACATCGATCTTGTGGTAGTACGCATAAAGATAAGCATCTTCGACAAGCTGCATATTCGGGCCCATCTTTTTCACAGCTTCGAGCGAATTGTAGTGCACCTCGAACCCAGCAAGCGCAAGTTGCTTTTCAAGACGATCCTGCCCATCCCCGAACGGAGCCTCAGCCCCATCGTGATGCCTTATAAACGGGTGGTAATAATGCGACTCCAACTCAATGGGGCAACCCTCACGGCCAAAGAGCCGTATCGCATAATCCCGGACCCAGCCCTTGAGCGCTTTGAAATCCAGCCGGGCATGATACCTGTGATACTTGAGGTAGTATTCGTTGACCTTTTTCAGCGTGTAGCCGTCCAGGAAAAACCCTATACGGAATACGGACAACTTACTCGACATAAAAACCTCCTGATATGTTAATGAGTTTCTACTTATTAACACGCTATTTTGTCGAGAATTTTTCAGTATTTTTTGTAAAAAAAAATTGTACTCGCAATAATACAATCTTTCTTAACTGGGGAAAGGAACTACTTTGGGGGAAATTCAATTATTTGTCGTAATCAAATTTGAACGAACCTAATCTATTTTCAAATTCAAACATCGGATCTTCTTTAGAACAGAATCTTTTTATGTAAGTATAAATTGGTTGTTCCTTGAGATAATCTATTAATTTTTCTGATGCTTTTTCTCCGTCTAACAATTGTATCGGAAATAATTTTTTTGCCATAATATTGTGAATCATGCGATATTGCGTGAAAAAGTGATTTCCATTTAAATCATTTTCCTCCCACTTGCGACCGTTTTCAGAAAACCAATTATAAAACAACATAATCTGTTCTGCCACAGTCAACTGAGCACGAAGAATTCGTAAAAGATTACGTTTTTCTTCAAAAGACAAATATTTTTCATCTTCATTCGCAACCGTCTTGACCGTCAAAAATAGATGACGATAATAATTATTCAATTCTTCAAAATGTGGTTCCAAAACAGGTTGTAATTTAAAATAATTATCACGCTTTAAAATACTTTTTATTCTATCCTTAACTATTTCATTATCATTAAAAAAATTACACAGAGTTTTTGAAAATGAACATATATCTTTCACTACATCATCTGCTGAATATCCATTTTGAATAACTGTTCTTATAATTTTTCGGCTTATATAATCAAATTTCTCATCATTTGAATTCCTATAAAAAATATTGTATGCTTTTTGCACTTTACCTTTAATATCTACGTCAGGATATATACTATTTATAATGCTATAGATAAAATTAAATTCAAGTAAATAATAGTAGAAAATCCGTCGACCTCTTTTTTGAATGCATTCACTTTCCTGATTAAAAGAATCTTCATTACCATCCTTTTCATAATGAATTTTTTGGTTCCACTCCAATTCTTTAACATTTTCTCTATGGATTTGTAACATTTCATAAAAACGGCTGATAATCTGCTGCTTCCGATTACGTATTTCAGCTTCGCCTCGTTCTCTCTGATTATCCTCACGATCCTTTTCCGCTTGCTCACGTAAATCCCTATTCGCTTCATATTGCATCCAAAATGCAGCAAACGTAATAATTGCAGCTGCAATTGCAATAAACGGGTTCATTATACCAAAGGTATCACCGATTGGCCCTGTTTTATCGTCAAAAACAACCCATGAACTACATTGAGTAAATAACAGTGGTGCAATAAACGCAAAAACGATAAAGACCGCAGATATCACGGTAAAGATATTAACGACTTTGGCCTCTTTTTTAGACTTTTCCTGATTCTTTTCCGTTTCAGAATCGTTTACCATAACTGCCCCTTAATTTTTTTGACATTATGGCATAATGGTAGTTTTTTTCTTTTATTTTAAATATGATTAAAAACAAAAGAAAATGATATAAAAAAATATCTAAGCAATAAAGTCCGTCACCTATATCAACTTGCGGTCTTTAAGATCATCAACAAGGGATGCGGGCATCCATTTCTTGAGTTTCTGGAAATCCGGATCGTCGAGTTTTTTACGTTGTTCAGAAGATTTCGCTTCATCGCCTGCATCATGATAGATGCGAATGAGGTTCAAAACGGAGCACCAGTAGCGAATGGACTTGCCGGTACGCACGAGATAATCGGCGGCGCTTTGCTCATAAATCGAGGCTGCTTCATCGTAACGCTCTAGCCTGTAAAGCATATCGGCTTTAATTTGGAGCATCACCGGATGGTTCGGAGCCTTCTTGAGCCCGCGTTCAGCAAGCGAAAGCCCAGTCTTAAAATCCTTGCGGTCGTAATGCATCCAGATAAGCGGCGTCAAAAAGAGCGGCCAGAATCGAGCCGAACGCAACGAGCCTGAATCGAGAATCTTGAGGTACGACTCGCGATTGTCCGACTTGAACGGAAGCCATCCAAAGCTGTTATCGACATAGTAGGCGTAAATTGCATAGAAGGCCTTCGATTCGTAATCCTTGGCATCTTCGAACTGGTTTGCGGCAGAGCGCGTCTGCATG
Organism: uncultured Fibrobacter sp.; assembly: GCA_946407235.1. GTDB lineage: Bacteria > Fibrobacterota > Fibrobacteria > Fibrobacterales > Fibrobacteraceae > Fibrobacter. Next base: position 8,966 of record CAMJNF010000029.1, read on the forward strand.
GCCCCCTTGACGGAATGACCCGTTTCGGTAAGCACGTAACCAATTTCAAAATTGCGGAGCGCATCCCACAGCCCTTCAGTCTTGCAGGTCTCAAGATTCTTGGCAGCGACCTTGAGCGATGTGGTATCGCCCTTGTCGTCGTACATGCTTACACGGATAATGTTCTGGAACACACAGCCGACACCGTCGTTTTCTAGACGGAGCTTGCGGGCCAAGTTAAACGCCTCGACGTAATTGAGTTCCATCGTCTTTTGCGTTACCTTTTCGGCAAGTTCGTTCTGCGCTGGGGTAAGTGCAAAAGTAAGCTCGTCGGCAAAGGAAATGCCGGCGACCATTAAAAGCGGTACGATGAATCTCTTTAGCATTTTGTACAATTTAGAAACTTTTGATGTAGCGCACCACATTCCATTTTGGAATATGGCAAAGGCTTGTTTCCGAATGTAAAAAAATGTATAAATACAATAGATACTAATAAGAAATAAACAATATATCAACAAATTTAATCATTTCTGGACGCTAAGTCGTTGCGACAAGGGAAGATAAAACGAGTTGGAATTGAGAGAAATAAAACTAAGAAGGAAGAAATTAAATGTAGGTTTAAAACTTTAGGATCGGAGGCCACCATGAAGATTCTCCACAAGACGCAGACCACAGCTCTATACTACCTGCTCCATACAGGGTTTCAATCCTTCAAGGAGCGAATTAAGGACGAGCTGACATCCACAAGTGGAATCAATCTCGAAGACATCATGGATGATTCGAATCTTTACGCTTATTACCAGCAAGGCGAATCCGCAGACTTCGTGGCAGCCTGCATCTCGGCAAACTGTTAAGTTCATCTCTCTCCATTCCGGATTTCACCGGTTCTTCTCATAAAAAAGGAACCCCGAGGGACACGCCTCAGGGTTCTTTTTTTAAATCGAGAAATTATGGATCCTTCGGGCTTTGCCTCAGGATGACAGGTCGAGAATGACGACTCCAGGATGATAAGTTTGCAAGAGGGAGGTGCCCGCTAAAGCGGGCATGACAAGTCAATTATTTCTTTTTCTTGGACTTGGCGTCCTTGGCAGCTGCGTCCTGCTTTTCGCAAGCGGTGACGACTTCGAACTTGCCCTTGTTTACAGTTACGATTTTCGTATTGGCATTGGCACCACGACGGAACTTGATATCACCGTAAATACCCTTGAAGTCCTTGGTCGCATTGATGTAATGCGTCATATCGTCATCTTGGCCCGTAACTGCAGCAAGCGATGTAAAAATGATGTTTGCGGCGTCATAGCTAAGTCCACTTACCTTGTCTTCACCCGGTTCAACACCCCAGCGAGCTGTAAAGTCCTTCACGAAGTTCGTGTAAGCAACATTTCCCTTGTTCATATCGATACCGGGAACACTGAAGTATGAACCTTCAACAAGGCGTTTACCCTGGATCAAGAGTTCTCGACCATACCAGCCGGATGTTCCAAGATAAGTGCCGGAAACCTTGTTGAATGCAGCCTGGCTCACCATGGCTCCAGCATCGGCCGGATTCGTGGCCGGGATAAAGAGGCCCGGGAAATTGGAAGTCGAATCGGCGAGGTAAATCTTGCGGTCACGCGGATTCACGGTATTGAGGTCGTTCAAGCCTTTGGCAATATTGCGACGGCGGTTTTCCTGAGTGAAGCGAACATCACGGAGAAGGTTGAATTCCGTCTTGTAGTCCGGGCGGCCTTCTTCGTAATTGCGGAAACCGACAACATCACCGCCACGGCGTTCAACAGCGCGGGTAAAACTTTCGGACATCGCCGTACCGAAATCGCCCAGCGGGCTCATCACGCCAAATTCACGGATGTCGAGGCACTTGATAGCAAAGTCAGCGATGGTCTGCGCGAGAATATCCATGGTGAGGTTCACCTGGAAAATGTTCGGACCAAGCTTAGCAATGCCTGCATCTGTTGCCGTCGGTGTAAGCATCGGCACATGCTGGAAGTTTGCACCAAGCCAAGCGGCCACGGCCGTTGCCGGAGCACTCATGATAGGACCGATAATTGCGATGATGCTATCCTGGTTCACAGCACGTTGCGTACGCATGAGGGCAATCGCCGCATCGGCATGCGTGTCCTGGAAAATGATATTCACCTTTCCCTTGAGACCCGCCTGTTCGTAAGCTAGGAGCGAGCCCTGAACCGCTGCGGCACCGAATTCGGCGAAATCGCCGGAGAGCGGAGCAAGCACGAGCATGGTCGGAAGACCAGCGCCAAGACCTTCAAGAGCGCTGATTCCCTTCTTTGCCGTTTTCTGCAAGCTTTCCGAAGAAGAAGTCTTGAGCACCTTCTTGTACCAATATCTTGCCGCACGATAACGCTTGGCATTCTGGCATTCACGGCCGATCTGGAGTTGCATCCAGCCCATTACTTCGCGGTCAACCGGATATTTTTCGAGCAAAGCCTGGAGCTGGTCCGCCGTCAAAAGCGAAGCCGCCAACGTCTGGATGGCGACATCCTTAGCACGAGACCTTGCAGCCGGGTTGGTCGAATAAGAAAGCACGCGGAGCATAGCCTCGACACCATCAAACACGGAACCCTTTTCAACATCGACAACGGCGCGGGCAAGTTCCATACGTTCGCGGTAAGCGGACTTCACATGGTATTCCAAGAAACGGGATGCCACATCGTAAGCATCATCCTTCTTGCCAGTGCGGAGGTAGCATTCCGCAAGCATGACAGAAGCCTTTTCGCCTTCGAGCTTACGGAACGAAGAGCCATAAATTTTTTGCAACGGAGCAATTGCATCCGAGCAGCGGCCACTCTTGACCACCTGCTTTACCTTTTCGACATCGTCCTGCGCGAAAACCGAAGTCGAAAGAACTGCAGCTAGAAATAGAGGAAACAAGCGATTCATATTTAACCTCGCCGTCTTACTGGAAGCTATCGGCGGCCTCCTGTATTACAAAATGTTCTTTCTTGATTTGCTTTTGAAGAGATTCGGGGAGCTTAGACCAGTCGATAACATCGACACGGAAGGGAAGTCCGCTTTCGACAAAAGCCTTTTCCACCGAAGTCATGTCTTCAAGGGAAATGGGGGATTCCGAAATAACTGCCAATTCCAAATCCGTATCCGGGGTCAAATCCACACCCGTTACACGCGTACCGTACGCCCAAACTTCAAAGCCCTCAAAATGGAGGCCAAGTATTCTCTGTACGGTTTCCAACTGATCCGTTTCTAAACAAAGAGTCATAGTTCACTAAAATATAGTTAATGTATTTTGACACTCACTGTCATTACAGCTTGTCAGGGACAAAACGGAGCAGCCAAATCTCCGTATCGCTGCCAATGCGAACCGGCGGTCCCCAAGAATCGACACCGCTAGAGACGAGCCACTTGACCTGATCCAGTTCTCCAAGACCATATGCAAGGCGCCAAACCCAGTTAATAATGACAGTTCCTGGGAAGAACTGACCGTTATGCGTGTGCCCGGACATCGCAAAGTCAGGGCGGCGGCCAGGGTGGTCCTCTTCGATGCCGCGCGGCTGATGATCCATGAGCAACCAGGGAAGTTTGGATTCAGCCATTGCCGGACGGAGGTCAAAAAGCGGTTTGCGTTCGACATCGCGGATTTTCGCGACATTGTGGTCATTACGGCCGGTAACACAGGCCAAAGGCGTACAGACCGTAGAATCCTCCAGCACGATAAAGCCGTTATCTTGCATCCATCCCTTGAAGTTGTTGCCTTTGCGTTCAAGGAAGCCTTCGTGGTTACCGTTCACAGCGATTGCAGCCACCTTGGCCGTCGCTGCAAGCTTTTGCACCAAAAAGTCGTATTCCCAAGCAGAAAGCGTCGAATCGGGGACATCCGAAAAATCACCGCCAAAGAAAACAAAATCTGGATGGAGGCTATCGGACACATGCACAATGCGTTCCATCTTTTCGCGGTTGAATAACGGATCAATGTGAAGATCGCTAAAGAAGACTGCCGTAAATTCCTTTTCCGTCGGAATCGCCACCTTGAAACTGCGGACATGGAAGTTCTCGTTTGCACTGGAGCCCGCAATACGGAATATAATCGCGAGCAACACCGAAACAAAAAGCAAAAGTCTCGCCACTGAAATGGCGACGCGTTGATCGAGCGGCTTTTTCACGATGGCACGGCGGATGCCACGAGCAATCCACCAAAGGATATAAAGCATCAAGGCTTCACAGAGCCATACCGCCAAAAACGACATGCCTAGCGAAGGAATATAATTTGTTCTAAATCGAATGCAAAGGAGGAGGAGGATAACCGTCACAGCAGCGATAATGCTCCCCTTGATTCCAGGCGCCACATTCCTGACATTCATGAACAGGAAGAGTACGCCAAAAATGAGAATAATCAAGAATATCATTTTAGTTTCGCCTGGATGAGTGAAAGGACATCATGGTGGACTTCGTCGAGAGTGCGGTCCGCATCAACAACACTTACGACATCGCTGTAATCACGGCCGGCGGCTAAGTAGCCTTCGCGGACGCGTTCAAAGAATTCAGCCTTTTCGCTTTCGAGGCGGTCAGGTGCTCCGCCGCGAGTCGACATACGCTTGCGGCTTGCCTCGACAGTCACGTCAAGCACCACGGTAAGTTCCGGGAAGCAACCACCGCATGTGAGTTCCGTCAGACGCTGCACTTTGTCTGCGCCGAGCCCGCGAGCGTAACCCTGATAAGCAAATGTACTCCACGCAAAACGGTCGGCAATAACGATGTTCCCAGCATCAAGCGCTGGTTGAATGATTTCGTGAATCACCTGGGCACGGGCGGCATTGTACAGCAGGAGCTCGGTATCGTCTGCCATGATGCCCTTGAAAGCGGGGTCGAGCAAGAGCTCGCGAATGCGTTCGGAAATTTTGGCGCCGCCGGGTTCACGCAGCCTCACGACCTTGTGACCTTCGGATTCGAGTGCAGAAACCAGCAAGTCGATTTGTGTCGACTTGCCAGAACCATCAATACCTTCGAGGCTGAAAAATTTTCGAGCAGTTTTCATAAGAACAAATATGCAAAAAAAAATAACATTCGAGGATTAGGGCAAAAGTGTTTCTCCCAAAAATAACTTTCCTCAGCAATCTTATAATTAATTCATGTTGTACTATATTTTCGTATTTACAAATATAAAAAAACACTAAAAAAATTTATACTTCTACATATGGGGAGCTTTAAGAAAATATCTTGTTTCTTAATTGTAGCTGCAGCATTTTTTATAAATGGCTGTGGAGGTATTGGTTCATCCGCTCATGTTTCTAATTTCGATATGGAGATTTCCGAAGCTCCTGAAGTCACCGGCGCTACCCGATATCTTAGATCTAAAACTTCAACGATGCGTTTGCATGGCACGTTTAAACTAGACCCGCATGAAGATAGCTACGCATCTGGAAAATATAATGCTTTGCCTTCCGCGTGGAGTTTTAAATCAGAAAACTACGATGCTGATGGAGTATACCATTTAGGAGGCAATGAATTTGTCGGAGGTATAGATTTTTATCACAAATTTCATGATATGTTAATTGGTATAGGCGCTTCTATAAATGATGGGCTGTTTTATTATTTTACTTTAGGCTATAATGATGAATTTTTTGAATTAGGAGCGTTTGTAGGTGTATTTCACCAAATGATGCATATTCGTTGTGAAGGTTCTAGATATACCGAAAAGGATGATTTAAGCAACAGTTTATTTTTTGGTTTCTATATAGCTACTTATTATAAAGATTTTTTCTTTAGCTACAGTCTAAGCGACTATAAACCATCCTTTAATGTTGCAAATACAAGTGTTGAAACTTCAGCAGTAGTGTCTAATTATTTTACAATTGGTTATTATTTAAATAAACGTATATCCGTAACAGTCGGCGCTATAAGTACATCAAGTGATTCGATGCATTTGGCTGCATCTTTTGGATTAAATTTTTACCCACTTTAGTATACGCACGCTATAAAAAATCCTCGGCGGAGAAGCCGAGGATTTTTCAATTACGTTTTGTGCGGGAATGCACGCGATTCTTGGAAGGAGATGCCCTCCCCATCCGCGAATGGGAACGGGACAGGCATGACAATTCCGAATTATTCTACATCCTTGCCGTGGCACTTCTTGTACTTGAGGCCAGAACCGCACCAGCAGAGGTCATTGCGACCGAGCTTTGCACCAGCCTGCTGTTGGGCGCGCTTCACCGCGGCAGCGAGAGCCGGGTTCACACGGTTCGGGCGAGTGCCCGGAAGTGCGCTCTGCGGCATCGGCTGAGCATCCTGCTGATCTTCGGAAAGGGCATTCGTTTCAGAAGAAGCGGCCTGACCGGCAAGACCTGCGGCCTTTGCGCCTTCGGCACTCAGCTGTTCTGCAGCAGACGAACCTTCACTGGATCCTTCGCTTTGCTCAGGATGACTTTCTGCATTAGCTTCACCGGCGTTACCTGCGGCAGCAGCTTCTTCAGCGGCCTTACGTTCAGCGTCGATCTGTTCCTGGCTCTTGAGCTGGAGCTGGTCCGGAGAAACCGTCACACCGTTCGGGAGCGTGATGCGGATATTCAAAATACGGAGAGCCGTAAGCGTTGCAATCTTTTCCATGCAGCTTTCGAACATCTTGAAGCCGTCGTTCTTGTAGACCATCAGCGGATCCTTCTGGGCGTATCCGTGGAAGCGGATCGCATCCTTCAGCTGGTCCATAGCATACAAGTGTTCCTTCCACACCTGGTCAATCGTCATGAGGAGGAAGCGGCGTTCGATATTGCGGAAGTCGGCATCCGGAATAATCTTCGTGAGCTTGTCGTAACGCACCTTGCAAAGGTTGATGATTTCTTCGAGCACCTGTTCCGGCGTCTTCGAAACAGCATCATCAAGCGTAAGGCTGTATTCCATGCCGAGCGTACGCTGCAAGTCTTCATGCAAACCTTCGAGGTTCCACTGTTCCGCATAGCTCTTTGCCGGGATGTAGTTAGAAACCTTGATATCGCAAGCATCTTCGATGCGGTTCATGATTTCGTCACGGATGTCTTCACCGTTCAAGATGCGACGGCGAAGCCCGTAAATCACCTTGCGCTGTTCGTTCATCACGTTATCGTAGTCGAGCAAGTGCTTACGGATATCGAAACTCTGGCTTTCGACGCGGCGCTGTGCACCACGGATAGAACGGGAAACGATCGGGTGGGTAATCACTTCGTCTTCGCCCACACCAAAACGGTTCATGAGGTTCTTGACGTTATCGCCACCGAAGATACGCATCAGGTTATCATCGAGAGAGAGGAAGTACTGGCTAGAACCCGGGTCACCCTGACGGCCGGAACGACCGCGCAACTGGTTGTCGATACGACGTGATTCATGGCGTTCCGTACCGAGCACATGCAAACCGCCGAGTTCAGTCACTCCCGGTCCAAGAGCAATGTCAGTACCACGACCAGCCATGTTCGTTGCAATCGTCACCTTGTCCTTGTGACCGGCGTACTGGATGATTTCAGCTTCGCGGCCATGGTTCTTGGCGTTCAAGACTTCGTGCGGGATGCCTTCCTTTTCGAGCATGCCGTGGAGGATTTCGGACTTTTCAATGGAAGCCGTACCCACGAGGAGCGGCTGGCCCTTCGCATGGCGTTCCTTGATTTCGGCAACAATGGCACGCCACTTGGCATCTTCGGACTTATAAACGAGGTCCTGCAAGTCCTTACGAATACACGGCTTGTTCGTCGGAATGACCCACGTGTTCATGTTGTAAATCTTGATGAATTCCGTAGCTTCGGTTTCTGCCGTACCGGTCATACCCGAGAGCTTCTTGTACATACGGAAGTAGTTCTGGAACGTAATCGTTGCAAGCGTCTGGTTTTCGCGACGTATAGGCACGTTTTCCTTGGCTTCGATTGCCTGATGGATACCGTTAGAATAGCGGCGGCCTTCCATCAAGCGGCCTGTGTTTTCGTCGACGATGATGATTTCGCCGTCACGAACGATGTAGTCAACATCCTTTTCGAAGAGGTACCAAGCGCGGAGAGCGTTATCGAGGAAGTGAACCCAGTCGGCATGTTCGCCATAGAGGTTCGTAATGTGCATCAAGTCCTGGATGTGGAGCACGCCTTTTTCGGTAAACTGGATGTTCTTGTCCTTTTCATCGACAGAGAAGTCCTTGTTCCTTACGAGCTGCTTCGAGATTTCGTTTGCCTTGGCGTACTTTTCGGTAGCGTCTTCGGCAGGACCACTGATGATGAGCGGCGTACGGGCTTCGTCGATCAAGATGGAGTCCACTTCGTCAACAATACAGAAGTTGAGTTCGCGCTGCACGAGCTGGTTCGGTTCAACAGCCATGTTATCGCGGAGGTAGTCGAAACCGAATTCGTTGTTCGTACCGTAAGTCACGTCGGAGTTATAGCTTTCACGACGCTGTTCTGCATCGAGGCCATTCACAATGAGACCGACCGTAAGGCCGAGGAACTTATAGACCAACCCCATCTGCTTGGCGTCACGGCCAGCGAGGTAATCGTTCACCGTTACCACATGCACGCCATGGCCAGAAAGACCGTTCAAGTAAACCGGGAGAGCGGCAGCAAGCGTCTTACCTTCACCAGTTGCCATTTCAGCGATGGCACCTTCATGGAGCACGAGACCACCGATCATCTGCACATCGAAAGGCAACATGCGGAACGGCTTCACAGATTCCGGATAGAGCTCACGGACCTTGGCGTAAAGGGCAGCCGGGAGGTAAACTTCCCATTCGTTCTTTCCGCTTTCGAGTTCAGCCTTAGCCTTGTTCACAGCTTCCTGAAGATCTGCACCCAAACGGCTAAAATCAAAGCCAAATTCCGGCTTGAAAATGTTGAAGATACCCAAGCGGCGGTCGCAAGCTTCGCGGCAGACGGCAAATGCATCGACCTTGATATCGTCAAGCGTTGCGCCGTTATTCAATTTTTCGCGGAATTCCGCACTCTTTGCAGCAAGTTCTGCGTCATCCAGCGTTGCGAGAGCCTTGCAAGCTTCGTGAATCTTTGCAATCACCGGGCGGAGCTGCTTCACCTTACGTTCATGAGGTGTTCCAAAAATCTTATGGAGTACTGTATCTACAATGCTCATGGTTGTCCTTTATAATAGCCATGGGTCGGCCCATAGCGCATGATTTAAAATTAAACGTGGTTAAAAGTAGCAAAAGATGTGCCACTAAATTTAGTGTTTCAAGATGAAAAGGCCATTTTAAGAGCTTTTTATGAGGATTGCGGCTTTTCTCAATTTAGTTTACTCACACAATTACACCATTATAGTTATATTAGTTACATGATAAAAATGGATTTCATAAATGGCTTTTTTGTACTCGCAACGGGATTTTTCCTTGCCACTTCCGTAAACGCCCAAGTTAGCGATGAGGAACTCGCCAAGCATCCTGAATTCACTTCAAGTGGCTATTTAGTGTACCCGGAACCTGTAAATATTAAATACACAAAGGTTCCCGCCGGATACAAGCCGTTCTATATCAGCCATTACGGACGCCACGGTAGCCGCTACCATCACGATTCAGACGAATACAGGTATCTTTACAAGACCCTTTCCAAGGCTGATTCCGCAGGCAAACTTACCGAACTCGGTAAACAGGCGCTTGCGTATGCAAAAGTCCTCGCCACCGATGCCGCCCCGCGCAAAGGAGACCTCACACAAGTAGGCGTAGCCCAGCACGAGAGAATCGCCAACCGTATGTACAAGAATTTTGGGGACGTTTTCAAAGATTGGAAAATCGGCGGTAAAAAAGTCACGCCACACGTGAAAGCATACGCAAGTACAAGCGGACGTTGCATTGTGAGCATGGCTGCCTTCATTGGGGAACTCCGTTCGCTCAATCCAAAAATCAAGCCGGAACTTATTTCTGGCAAGAGCTACATGAAGTTCATCAGCGCTTTTGACTGGGGCAAGCTCGACTATTCGAAAGTCAAGACCTACACAGACGAAAGCGACAAGCTGTGGAAAAACGTAAACCCGCAGCCGTTCTTGAAAAAACTATTCAATGACAGCAATTACGTTGTAAACAACATTGAAGCAGACAAATTCTACAATCGGTTCTTCGAAATCGCGACATCGCTCCAAGGCATGGACAAGCCGCTGCTCGACGAAATCTCGGCCAACGCCAAAGTCCCCGCTGACAGTTTCGTAAACCTCTTCACGACCGAAGAAAAAATTACACGTTGGAAAGCGCAGAACGCCTGGTGGTACAGCCTCGAAGGCACAAGCCCACTTATCAACCGCCCCGAGGGCTTGAACTTTGCAAAGCCCACCTTGCAAAACATCCTTGACGAAGCAGACGAAGCCATTGCCGCCGATACCGCGCGTGGTTCAACGACACCCATCGCCGCAACGCTTCGCTTCGGCCACGATGCAACACTCCTCCCCCTCGCCGCCCTCATGCAACTGCCGGTTGCAAACGCAAAAGTTTCCGACCTCTCCAAATTGCACGAACAGTGGAACGACTTTAGAATCATCCCGATGGCCGCAAACCTCCAGATGATATTCTACAAGGCGGCAGGCAAGCCCATCCTTGTAAAATTCCTCTACAACGAAATCGAACAGATGCCTGGTATCGAACTCGAATTGCAAAACCCTGAACAAAACGCAGTCAAAATTGCCCACGGCCCCTACTACTATTGGAACGATATCCGAGAGTTTTACAAAGCCATCCTCAATAACGAAAAAGCCATCCGCCATTAGTAATTTATCATGAATAAAGTTGCCATACTCATTTTCGTCCTCACTGCAAGTGTCACGCTGTTTGCCGCACCAAACGCAACAAACAGCGCCAAAGCCGATGAAGTCAAAAAATTAGTCGATCAAGGTGTCCAGTTCCACGAACAAGGACAATTCGACGAAGCCATCGCCAAGTATAAACAGGCCGAAAAGAAAGACCCCAAAAATGCACTCGTCAAATACGAGATGGCCTTCACGTACCACGCCAAACACGATTTAGAAAAGGCTCTCACTTACGCCAAGGCTGCCACAAAACTCAAAACAGAAGGCCTCGACGAAAATCTCTACAGCCTCCTCGGCAGCATCTACGATGAAAAAGGCATGCTCGACTCAGCAATTGCCATCTACCGCGAAGGATTCAAAAAAACACCCAACTCGGCGAACATCCCCTACAACGCTACCATCACCTACATGCGCAAGAACAACGCCGACAGCGCTTACGCTTGGGTCAAGCGGAGCCTCAACAACACGCGCACTCACGAAGGCAGCTACTATTACGCCGGATTCCTCGCAAGTCAAGTCGGCAAGTGGCCCGCGTTTTACGCCTACACGATGTACTCCACGTTCATTTCCAAAAAGGCAGAAATCATCCGCGACAACCTTTCAAGACTTTACGGCAAGACTAAATACCTTGTCCTGAAAAAAGAAAACAACGTCGAAATGAACACGCCAAACATCAAGCAAACAGGCAGCGATTCCACCGTCAATAAAGAATTTCTCCTTTCCATCCAGACCACGCTTACCATGGATTCTATCGGATCCCGCAAGCTTTACGATACGGATTCCACCTCGGCAGAACAAACAGAATTCTTAATCTACATCTTGGAAAAAGCAATCAAGCTCATCGCCTTCACCGACGAAATCGATGACCCCATCCAGAGATTTTATCAAGGACTTATCCGCGAAGGATTGACTGAATCATTTATCTACACCATCTGCGAACCAATTGACCGCCCGACATTTGCACAGTGGCTCATCAAAAACCGTTCCGGGCAAGCACGACTCTTCCAGTGGTTCAATAAAAGCTGGCTGATGCTGTAATTTTCAAGGAAACACTATGCGATTTTTTGTACCCACGGATATCTACATTGAAACGGACTGCGTCAAAAATCATGCGCAAAATTTGATTGCGGTAGGGAAGCGCGCTCTCATTATGACAGGGCAACATTCTGCCGGAGCAAACGGTTCACTGAACGACGTAACAAAAGCCTTGACCGCAGGCGACATTCCATACTTGATTTTCAGCGAAGTCGAAGAAAACCCGTCAACCGATACAGTGGGGAAGGCCACACAAATTGCTCGCGAATTTAAAGCCGACTTTATCATCGGCATTGGGGGAGGATCCGCCATCGATGCCGCCAAAGCAGTTGCGCTCCTCCTCGTGAATCCGGACGTAAACGCAGACGATTTGCACAAAGCACCAAGCCACCTGCTCAACCACGCGCCCATCGTAGCCGTCCCGACAACATGCGGAACAGGTTCCGAAGCAACACCCGTGGCCATCATCACGAATCACAAAATCAATCTCAAGAAAAGCATCCCGCATGTGATTTTCCCTGTGCTCGCACTCGTTGACGGAAAATATCTCGCCACCGCAAAAAAGCAACTGATTGTGAATACCGCTGTCGATGCGCTTGCCCACATGGTCGAAAGCATCCTCAACGTAAAATCGAATCTGCTCAACCGCATGTGCCCGGAATACGGACTCAAGCTTTGGGGAGAATGCAAGGACGCGCTTATCGCCTCGGTTACCGCGAACAATGCCGCCGCGCAAAATGCAGCACAAGATGCCGAACAAAATGCCACTGACAAAAACGCCGCGCCGATTGATGCAAGTTTATACGAAAAACTCATGCTGACCTCGACAATTGCAGGCATGTCTATCGCACAGACAAGCACCGCAGTACCGCATGGAATGAGCTATGACCTCACGCTCCACGCAGGCGTTCCGCACGGCCCCGCAGTCGGATACTTCCTCGCCGCCTATGTCGAAGTCTGCGCCAAGTTCGTCCCGCAAGACGTCGAAAAAATCCTCTCGCTTTTGGGGCTCAACAACATCGAAGAATTTGACGAAATGCTCCGCAAGCTCATCGGCACATGCACCGTCACCCGCGAAATGCGAGACAAGTTCGCCGCCGCGATGAAAACGAACCGCTCCAAACTCGACCTCGTCCCCGGAGAAATCACCCCCGAAGACATCGACTACATCTACGAAAAATCGCTAGTGGTGGAGTAGGGGAGACAGGAAAAGGAACCGCGCACAATCAGCATTGTCATTCCCGCCTCTGAGCGGGAATCGCCTATTCCATGCGAAGTCATCCTGAGCAACGCGAAGGATCCAGTAACATTTGCCATTACGTTGCCACCATCTCGAAATTTGTATATTAACGCAGTAAAACTGGAGAATTTATGAAAAAAGCTTTAATCGCCGTTATTATCGTCGTCGTCATCCTGCTCATTATCGTAGGGAAGGGCATTGGCACTTACAACAACATCATCGCCCTCGAAGAAGGCGTAAAGGCACAGTGGGCACAAGTCGAAAACACCTACCAGCGCCGCTTTGACCTCATCCCGAA
>CAMJNF010000030.1 GCA_946407235.1 uncultured Fibrobacter sp.
GGCGACTTGCAGGATGACCCGCTCGAAATTCCGAAGATGATCAAGATTCTCGAAAGCGGTTATGACCTTGTTTCGGGATGGAAGATTCGCCGCTTGGATCCGTGGCACAAGACGATGCCTTCAAAGTTGTTCAACTTGACTGTATCGATGGTATGCGGCAAGCGTCTCCATGACTTCAACTGTGGCATCAAGGCTTACCGCAGTTCCGTCGTCCGCTTTATCCAACTTTATGGCGATTACCACCGCTTTATCCCGGTGATGGCCAAGTGGCAGGGTTTCCGCATTACTGAAATGCCGGTGGCGCACCGCGCCCGTGTTCATGGAGTTTCCAAGTACGGCGTGTCCCGCTTGGTGAGCGGCTTCCTTGATTTAGTCTCTTTAATGTTCATGCGTAGTTTTTCGTCGAAACCGCTCCACTTTTTCGGTCTGATTGGGCTTCTGTTTATGCTTTTCGGCCTTGGCACATGCGGTTATTTTGGCTATGAATGGTGTGAGACAGGGGCTATGCATGTGCGTCCGCTTTTGTTGGCTGGAGCCTTCTCGCTTGTGATGAGCGTCCAGTTCTTCTCGCTTGGCCTTTTGGGCGAAATGATGAATGGCAACAAAAAACGGACCTATCCCGTTTCTGATATAATTGGTGAATTGTAATTTTGTATAGATTTGTGTTATAGTGAGGTATTGAATGGCGTTCCCTAAGAGTTTGGTCATTGTTCCGACTTACAATGAGAAGGAGAATATTCTCCTCATCATGTCTGCAATTTTGGAACAGAATGAATGTCTTGAAATTTTGGTCGTCGATGACGGTTCTCCTGATGGAACTGGCGATTTAGTCCAGGCCGAAGCGGACAAGAATCCTCGAATCCATTTGCTTCGTCGTAAGGGCAAGATGGGGTTGGGATCAGCGTATGTGATGGGCTTCAAGTGGGCTCTCGAACGCGATTATGAACGCGTATTCGAAATGGATGCTGACTTTAGCCATGCGCCGACGGACCTGAACCGCTTTTTGGAAACTGCCGAAAATGCCGATCTCGTGCTCGGTAGCCGCTATCAAGACCACCGCATCAGCGTTGTGAACTGGGACCTCCGCCGCCTAATCCTCAGCTATGGAGCAAACGTCTATACACGCTTTGTGACCGGCCTCCCGATTAGCGATGCTACGGGCGGCTTCAAGTGCTTCCGCCGTGAAGCCTTGCAGGCGCTCAACCTCGACAAGATGAAGAGCGACGGTTACTGCTTCCAGATTGAAACGACTTTCAAGATTTGGAAGAAGGGCCTCCGCGTCAAAGAAATCCCCATCATCTTTACGGACCGCACCCGCGGCACCTCCAAAATGAGCGGCGGAATCATCTCCGAAGCATTCTTCCTCGTGCTCAAGCTTCGTCTCGGACTCGCTTAAGCAATTCGGAATTAGGAAGTATGAATTAGGAATTGTTTAATAAGGCGGCTTTGCCGCGATTATTTAAACTCCGAATTCCGAAATCATAATTCCGAATTAATACAACAACTTTCTACTGCTAATTGCTCATGCTTTCCTGTTCCATTATCATCATTTCGTATAACTCTTGCGATTTTATCCCGGCTTGCCTCAAGTCCGTACGTGATGCGTGTGAAGGGATTGATTCGCAGATTATTGTTTTGGATAACGGTTCCAACGAACCGATTATTCCCGAAATCAAGAATTTCTTCCCTGAAGTGGAATGGATTGATTCCAAGGAAAACTTAGGATTTGGCAAGGGCTGTAACTTAGCCGAAAAGCATGCGACCAAGCCGTACTTGTTCTTTATCAATCCAGATACGATCATTTCGAAGAACGCTTTCCGCGAAATGCTTCAATTTATGGAAGAACATCCGGATGCTGGTACGGTCGGTTGCCGCATCCTGAACGAAGACGGAACGCTCCAGTGGGCATGCCGCCGCTCGTTCCCGACGATTGTTTCTGCAGTGTCGAAGACGATCGGTCTTGCTGCGCTTTTCCCGAAAAGCAAGACGCTCGCCAGCTACAACATGACGTACGCCGATCCGGACGAGATGATTGAAGTCGATGCCGTGAGTGGCTCGTTCTTCTGCATCCGTCGCGATGTTTATGAAAAGCTGAACGGCTTTGACGAAGATTACTTCATGTACGGTGAAGACTTGGATCTCTGTTTCCGCACGAAGCGGATGGGACTCAAGAACTATTACACGCCGGTCACGAACATTCTGCATTTTAAGGGCCAGAGCTGCCGTACACGCCGTTGGGGTTCCTACGTGGACTTCTACAAGGCAATGCTTATCTTTGTTCGCAAGCACAAGGATCTCTACTTTGTCCCGAATTTCCTCGTGTCGTTCGGTATCCTTTTTGCGGCCTTCGTGGGCATGTTCTCGCGCCTTATCCCGAAGTTCTGGAAGATGTTCCTCGACTTGGGCGTGCTTGTCGTGTGGGCGCTTGTCGGCTTGAACAAAGAGATTGATGTTGCTATTACGGATAGCCCCGTCGAAGGTTATACTGCCGTGCATAGCATTCTGGACTTGGCACAATTTGAGGACTGGTGGCTTGTAGGGCTTGTCGTCATCGTGAACCTCGTTTTCCTCATGTTCCGTGGGGAATACACAGTGTCGAGCCTCAAGGGCGAAAAGTTCCTGCGTTACCTGATTCCGCTGAATCTGCTTATGGTGGGCGGGTATGCCGCGTTCCGTTACTTTACCCAGGTTTCCGTTCTTGGAAACAGCGCTAGCGCCTTACCGTATATTGGTAGGGACTGGTTGTTCATTACGATTTTCTCCAGTCTCTTTATCCCGCTTGCGCTCCTTGCCTGGCGCCGCGTTGCATTCTGGATAAACTATTTTTACCGTATCTTTGCGAAAAAACGCCACCGTTCCATCTTGCTTGGTGGCCGCGAAGATTCACTCAACAACTGGTTCGACAGTTACAACGTCATCCCCGGGATTGAAATTCTTGGCTGCGTGAGTGGAGAACCCGAAAACTTGAGCGATGAAAACCGTAAACACCTTCTGGGCAATCTCTCGGAAATGGAATCGATATGCAATCGCACGGGCTGTCGCGAACTTCTTGTCGTATCCAATTTCTCGGGCTATCGCGAAAATTTCGACATCAATTGGCTCGATAAGCTCGGAATGTGTGTGTATTTGCTCATTGGAAACGGGAAAAATGGCAATTTTGCCCTCGTAAATCTCAAATATCTTCGTTAAATCGCCCTTTTTTGTAAAAATTGTGTTATTTTTTTGATGAAATAACAGATATAAAAAGGTTTTATGCTCGATTCTAAATTGTTAAGTATTCTTTGCTGCCCGGAAACTCGTCAGCCTCTTTCTCAGGCTGGCGCAGAAATTCTCGCTCTTGTGAACAGCGCCATTCAAGCGGGTTCAGCCAAGAACGTGGCCGGTGAAAGTTTGACTGATATTTTAACTGAAGCCCTTGTGACGCCAGATGGAACTCGTCTCTATCCGGTTCGCGAAGGAATACCTGTACTTTTGGCGGATGAAGCTGTTCTTCTTCCATTGGAGAAATGATGGCTGTAACGTTGGATTCTCTCAGAAAGGCTGTAAAAAAGAATAAGGGCAAGTCACAGTCTCTTGCCTGGCTTGCCGATATGGAACGTTCTTCGGGTGACTATGAAGCCGCTATGAAGATTGTTGATCAAGCCCTTGCGGCATCTCCGTCCGATGTTCCGGCTATGTTGGTCCGTGCAAAGATTCTTGTAGGCATGCAAGATTTTGCCGCTAGCATCACGGAATATAAGAAGGTGCTTGCCAAGGACCCGTTCTGTCTCTCTGCTCATAAGAGGTTGGGAGAATCCTACGATAAGTTGGGGAAGGTTGCCGAGCGTAACGCTTGCTTCCGTCGTGTGCATGACATGGACCCGCTGGATTCGTTCTGGAAAGAAGAATATGATATTCCTACCGAAGAGGAACAGGCAAGCTTGGTTCCGCCTCCGATGGACGAAAGTTCGTTCACGATGGAGGATGTTGCCGACGAACCTGAAACTGCAGAGACTGCTACCACTGAGGAAGACAACGTCTTTGCAAATCTTGCGGCTTCGCTTCCGAATACTGAAGATGAAGACAATTCTTCGATGGAGAACTTGCGTGATTCTTTGAACTTTGCTTCGGATGATCTTGCAAAGAATCCGGATGGTTCTGATTCCCCGAGTTTTGACGAAAATGTATTGAATTCGTCCGAAGTCTCTTCGGCTATTTCTGGAATTTTGGGCACTGACGATGATCTTGATGCGGCGGTTTCCGCAAAAAAAGCTGAATCCGTAGCCGAAGAGGCATCTTCATCATCTTTGTTCTCGCACTTTGCGGATGACAAGATTGATGACGATGAACCGAAGATCGAAGATAAAATAGACGAACTTCTTGATCAACCGCTCGAAGGGGTTGCCGAAAAAAAAACAGAAGAAAGCGACTTGAGCCTCGATAGTCTGGACGAACCTCAAGCGGCAGATGAAGGTATTTCTCAAGAGAATGTCGATGATGCTTTCACGTCACTTTTAGGCGATGACAAAGGCGATGACGATATTTTTCAGGAATCCGAGGCTCCGGCTCAAGTAGCTGAGGCCCCGGCAGAATCCGTTGCAGAAAGCGCATCTCCTGCGGAACACATGGACTTCTCGAATGAAGAAAATGCGGAAACGAATGTTGACGATGCGTTCTCTTCGCTTTTAGGCGATGATGATCTTCCGGAAGAAAAGCCTGCTGAAACTTTAGCAGAACCTGCTCTTGAACAAACTGCAGATTTGGCTTTGGATGAACCGGCTGTCGAAGAAAAGCCTGCTGAGACGTTGTCTGCAGCTCCGGCTGAAGAAGATTCTTTTGGCGGTTTGTTCGAAAAGTCCGCTAATGCCGACTTTAGCATGAGCGATGCTCCGGCTGAAACTGTTGAAAATGTAAAACCGGAAGAACCTGCCGAAGAAGAATCTTTTGGTAATTTGTTCGACAAGTCTGCTGATGCCGACTTTAGCATGAGCGATAATGCTGCTGAAAAGTCTGCTGCTGTCGAAGAAAATGTCGCTGCCGGTGCCTTGGAAAAGGCTCCTGAATTTGTTCCGTCGGAGTCTGCCGAAGACATTGCTCCGGCAGAAGGTCTTGTTCCTGTATCGCACATGGATTTTTCGGACGAAGATGACTCGCAAAAGTCTAATGAGGACTTTGTTCTGAACTTGGACGAAGAAGCTCCGGCAGAATCTGTTGCCGCGGTAGTCAACGCAGAAACGCTCGAAGAACTTGCTCCCGAAAAACCTGTAGTCGAAGAATTTGTTGCTCCTGCCGTTGAAGAATCTATTACTCCAGCCGTTGAAGAACCCGCTGCTCCTGCAGTCGAAGAAGCCGCAGCGCCTGTAGTCGAAGAATCTGTTGCTGAAGCTTCTAGCGAATCTGCTTCGGAAGACGTTGATACGGCTTTTGACGCACTCTTTGGTGATGACGATTCTTCGATGGAAAGTGCCAAGGAAGAAGTCAAGGAAGAGATCAAGGACGATGATTTGGCCAAGGAAATGGGCGGCGCTTTTGCCTCCATGTTTGGCGAAGAAAGTGCATCGCCGGCCAATGTTGCCGAAGCTCCTGCAGAGGAACCGTTAAGCCAGGAAGCTACCAGCGCAAAAATCGAAGAGGAATCTGTAAAAGAAACGGTTGATGAATCTTTCGACAGTCTCTTTGGTTCTAGTGATGACTTGCCTGAAGAAGCTTCCAATGTTGCGACAACTGCAGCAGCTGCTCCAGCTCCTGTTGAAACCGCCAAGGTTGATGAACCTGCTCCGGCAAGCGCCTTCTCTGCTCCGGCTGAAACGCAAGAAGAGGCTCCGTCTGCAGAGCTTGATTCGATCGATTCCGAAGTTTCCAATGCATTCAAGGGCTTGTTTGACGAAGACGATGCCCTGACGGAAGCCGATGAACCGAACAACAAGGGCGTGGATTACTTGATGTCTGGCGATTCCGATGATGAAGTTGCTGCAAGCCTTGTGAACAATGCGGACGCTCCGCTGTCCCGTGGTGCTGCCGATTTGGACGATAGTCTGAACACGCGTACGCTTGCTGACATTTATATGGAGCAGGGCGTTTACAATAAGGCTCTTGACATTTATTCTGATTTGGCCAAGAAAAATCCGAATAATGCCGAAATTAAAACTCGCTTAGCAGAAATCGAAAAACTCTGTCGAGAAAAGTTTGGAGATAGCCAAAATGGCTGAATTACGCATTGAACAGCTCTTGCGCGAAATGGTGAACCGCAAGGCGTCTGACTTGCATTTGCGTGTTGGTGTTCCGCCGGTTTACCGTATTAATGGTGCTTTACAAAGACTTTTTGACGTTCGCATTGATGGCGCCATGATGGATTCCTTCTTGGATGATATCATGAACCGCGATCAAAAGCAGCGCTTTGAAGCCAATAAGGAATGCGACTTTGCTGTGGGCGCCCGCGATATGGGACGTTTCCGTGTGAATGTGTTTAGACAGCGCGGTACAATCGCTGTTGTGATTCGTCATATCAAGGCAAAGATTCCTGCGTTCGAGGAACTCCATCTGCCTGAAATTATTCGTGACTTGGCTTTGACCAAGCGCGGTCTTGTGCTTGTGACGGGAACGACGGGTTCCGGTAAATCGACAACGCTTGCTTCGATGATTGATTACATCAATCAGAAGGAATCCGTGAACGTTATTACGGTTGAAGACCCGATCGAATACCTTTACAAGGATAACGTTGCCATTATTTCTCAGCGTGAAATTGGCGTGGATACGCTTTCTTATGCGAACGCGCTTCGTGCTGCTCTACGTCAGGACCCGGATGTGCTCCTTGTGGGCGAAATTCGTGACCTTGAAACGATGCAGATTGCGCTTACTGCTGCCGATACGGGCCACATGGTCTTTGCGACTATCCATACGACGAATGCCGTGGAAACCATTCACCGTGTGCTTTCGATGTATCCGCCGCACCAGCATGACGAAGTTCGTCTATTGCTTGCCGAAGTTTTGGCGGGGATTATTTCACTCCGACTTTTGCCGACAAAGGATGGCAAGGGCCGTGTGCCGGCTGCCGAAATTCTCGTGAATACGGGTGCCATTAAGGAATACATCCAGGACAAGAACAAAATTGACATGGTGGAACAGGCTGTTGCCGAAGGCCACATTCAGTACCATAGCCAAACGTTCGACCAGGCGCTCCTGGAACTCTACCAGAACAATCAGATTTCCCTTGAAACGGCCATGAATGCTGCAACGAATCGCGATGACTTTGATCTTAAGATTCGTGGTATTTCTGGTACATCTGACCGCGGCTGGATGTAGTTTAGACGAAAGATCGCTTCGCTGGTAGACGAAAGACGAGAGAGGCGAATGCAGTGGATACACTTGCGTATACATTGCTGAGCCGACCTGTCTTGGCTTGAAGAGCAAAGACGAGAGAGGCTAATGCTGTAAAATTGAAATTTGAAAAAGGCGAGTGTAATTGCTCGCCTTTTACTGTCTACTTCTAACTTCCTACATCCTACTCCCTAATTCGTGTAAACGCAGCGTTCGGTGCTGTTCCCGAAGCAGGTCTTGGTCATACCGCTCACGCTGTTCACGACGCCCGGCTGACCCACGCTCGAAACCATCTTGCTTCCGGAGAAGCTCGGCTTGAAGGCTATCGAAGAGGTTCCGTAGTAGCTGCTGGTATTGAAGCTTACGCTATACTGCGTGCCTTCTTCAGAATTGTTTGTGCCGAAACCGAGGAGCTTGGCGTTGTTGGAAATGCTCGTTTTTCCATCGGAATCGACCATACCGCCCATGCCGCCGTTCATGCGACATTCAACGACAATGACACCACCAGAAATCGTAATATCACCATTACTGTCGATGCCATCTGTGTCGCCAGTGCCTACGTAGACGTAGTGGTAACCGCCCGTAACAGTGAGCTTGCCGGTGCTTCCGCCGCCAGGGCCGAATCCGCCTGGACCGCCGCGACCCGTATTGCCGCCGGTCGTTGTTGTTGACGTTCCACCGGCCGCATTCCAACCGTCATCTGTGGTGATGACGCTTGTAATACCGCCTTCGAGATTCATGTCCGGAGATTCCATGCCTTCGTATGCGAGGGTGACGCTCACGTTGGCGTTGTCCTTGATGTAGAGAGCCTTCTCTGCATGCACACCGTCATCGTCTGTCGCAATGGTGATAGCACCGCCAGAAATGGTGATTGTTCCGCCGCTGTGAAGACCATCGTCACGGCTGTTGATGTCGATAATGCCTGCGCTAATGGTAATGCTGGAATCGCTCTTGATACCCTTCATGCTTTCGCTGGGGGTGCAGGAACTGCCTCCGCCCATACCCGGGAATCCGCCACCCATGCCGCCACGGCCTGAGCTACCAGTGCTGCTTGTAGGATCGCTAAGGCAATTATGTCCACCGCCAGTTGTAACCTTGATGGTCGGGGAGGTGGATTCTCCATTGGCAATGACAACTGCATTTGCTGCCGTGATGCCATCGAATGCGGATGTGATGGTAATTTCGCCACCCGTGATTTCAATGGATCCCTTTCCGGATGCTAAATCTGCGGCCTCTTCGGTATCGCTCTTGATGCCGTCGCCTGCGGTCGTGGTAATGTTGATTGTGCCGCCACTGACTTCAACGGAGCTTTTACCCTTGAGGCCATTGTTTTTTGCCTTGATTGTGATGAGGCCGTTTTTAACCTTCAAGTCGTTGCTGGTGTGGATACCGTTATTATAGTTTCCGTTGACAATGAGCGTACCTTCGCCCTTGATGGTGAGGTCATCTTTGGCGTAAATGCATGCGCCTGTCGTATCGGTTTTGGCTTCGCCGTTATCGTTAGTGTAGCTGTATGTTTTGCTGCGAGACGAACCATCGCTAAATGTGTTGGTCGTGCCGTTCTTTGCGACAACGAAGGCCTTGCTTGCCTTCTGGATGTAAATCGGAGCGTCCGCAGTGTTGGTGAGCGTGAGGCCCTTCATGTTCAGGTAAACGGAAGAATCTGTCTTTGCCGTGTTCACAAGAATTTGCGCATCGTTTCCGCTGTACGAACCGCTAAAATCATATTCGCCGCCGCAAGTAATCTTGACGGAACCGCCTTGGACGGTAACGCAATTTTCGCCGTTGGTCACTGTTGCACCGTTTGCTGCATAGGTGATGACCGGGCGGTTGCCTATGTTTTCGTTAACTTGCTGGCTGTTTGTACTGGTGGGGCTTTGTGTGCTGGAAGAACTTTGTCCTGCGGGTGTTGCAGAACTGCTGGAGTTTACAACTGGAGCTATTGAACTGCTGGAATTCACGACTGGCGTTGCACTGCTCGATGAACTCTTGTCAATGGGCTTGTCTTTACTGTTGGAGGAAGCCTCGGTTGCGCTGCTGCCATCATCTGCTATTGATGAGGAACTTTCTTCGCTGACCTCTGCAATGGGGTTGGTTGGATTGTAGAAATCAGGCGTTGAGTCTGAACAGCTAGTAAGCATGGCTAGTGAAAGACCAGAAATGCAACTTGCTGTTAAAAATTTTGTTTTCATAGTATAATATCTCCCATTCTCTTTTAAAGAAAGTTATATAAACCCTAATTGCGCTTAAATGGGCAAATTGTGTTTTTTAGAATATGTTGCTTTTTTAAGCGGAACGGAAAGTTCCATACGGAACAAAAGGATTCAAAATTTGCGTTTTCATGATGAAATGACGGGAAAATGCTAAATTTTTGCAATGGCTTTTAAGAAAAGAATTCCATTATTGTCTTGTTTCTTGTTTTTGGCTGGCGTGAGCGGTTCATTTGCGGCATCGCCGGTGATTGAGCCTGAACATACACGCAATTTGCGAAATCTCGAAACGGCTCCGATGCTTTTTGAATACCATCGTCAGACGACTGGGCATGAGCTCCAATACTTTACTTACCCGCGTAGAGATACGACTTTTCGCAAGAACTTTACGAAAACGGAAGGCAATGCACTTTTGTATTTCGATAGCGAACGCGGCGCTGGCGTCTTGGGAAATGGAATACTCCTGAAGTGTGAAGCGGGCGATTCGGCTTGTGCGGCTAAAGCGTTTTCGCTTGAAAATGCAAACCCGCGTGTAGCAATAGCTGCAAGCATTGTCGGCGGTATTGACTATCGTGGTGGCGAATACATCAATGATGCCGATCATAAAGCTAGTAAGGCTTTGGGCGATACGATTTGGCCGGGAATTGATGGTGGCCTTTACGTGCGCGGCTTTGTGGATTCAGTGGATTTCGTTTTGGATGCTCGCATTTACAGCGAAGGGCATTCGGCAAAGACTCCCAGGTCTTATGATCGCGAATTTTTGGAAATTCAAAACGATGATAAAAAGTCCGGTGCCGAATATGTAAGTTATGCCCGTTATCGCACGCACTTTGCATTCAACTATAACTGGTTGCGCCTTGATTTTGGCCGTGACGTGATGCATTGGGGACCTGGCTATTACAACAACTTGACCTTGAACCAGTTTGCGATTCCGTACAATATGATGAGCTTGGACTTGATGATCGGTCCCTTGCGCGTGATGAGTTTCTATGGGGACTTGCGCATCTACGGCAGCTTTGACATGAAGAACAGGGATGAAACCCGCAATCTCTTTGGCCATCGTTATGAACTGGCCGTTGGAAACGCAACTTTTGGTATCAGCGAACTTCAGGTCCTTTATAAGAACATGAAGCCTTGGCTCTTTGTGCCGACGGCGCCTCTGTTTATGGAAAAAGGGAATTATTCCGAAAATAGCAATAACGGTTCTCTGTCTTTTGACTTTAACTACCGTTTGTTTAACACGGTGCGACTTTATACGGAATTTTTCTTGGACGATATGGATTCGCCGATTAGCCTTATCCGAAATGATAACATCGAAGCGAAGTGGGCTTGGATGGCGGGTTTCCAGGCGGGGCATGACTTTTATTATAAAGGGCACAAGATTGAAACGGGGACGATCTTTGAATATGCCCGTGTAGAACCTTATGTTTATACCCATTTTAAAAAGAATTCTGCCCAGGTGGCTCATTTAGGTTATCCGCTCGGAAATCAGGGTGGACCTAATAGCCGTACGATTGACTGGAATGTATTTGCCCGTTTGGACGGTCATATTTTTGCTTCGGTCCGCCAGACTTGGTTTTGGAAGGGAACGGATTACGGTAGTGCCGTAAATGATACGACTCCTGATGCCCATAATCTGAAGAAAAAAAGCTTTCTCCATGGCGCTAAGCTCCAGTATTCGTTGACTCCAGCAATCAGCTACGAAGGCCGCCGTTTCTCGTTCATGGGGGAGTTGACATTGATTGACGACCGTAAAGCGTATATTAGAGCTGGATTTAGATTTTAGAACTTGGAACTTGGAACTTGGAACACTCTCTTCTCTCTAAGTTCTGCCGACTAAGTTCTAAGTGCGAAGCGGTCTAAGTTCTACTGCCTACTGTTTACTAACCACTAACCACTGTTTACTAACCACTGTTTACTATGAAACCTGAACTTTTAGCACCTGCGGGTGACCTTGTACGAATGAAGTATGCATTTGCCTATGGCGCAGATGCTGTTTATGCTGGGCAGCCGGCGTTCTCGTTGCGTGCTCGTGAAAACGGTTTTAAAAATTTGGATGACCTTGCCGAAGGTATCGCGTATGCGCATGAACATGGCAAAAAGTTTTACCTTACAAGCAACGTGATTCCGCGTAATGTGAAGGTGGAATCGTTCCAGAGAGCCTTGAATGCGGCGTTGGAACTCAAGCCCGATGCGCTTATCGTAGCTGATCCTGGCTTTGTGGGCTGGCTTTTGAAGGAACATCCTGAAACGGAAGTGCATTTGTCTGTACAGGCGAATACGACCAATTATTTGGCGGCATCGTTCTGGAAAAATTTGGGTGTCCGCCGCATTATTCTAAGCCGTGAACTACGCCTGTCTGAAATTTTAGAGATAAAAAAACAAGTTCCGGACCTTGAACTTGAAGTGTTCGTTCATGGTGCTGTATGCATGGCCATGTCTGGACGTTGCATGCTTTCGAACTGGGTGACGCACCGCGACGCGAACCAGGGCGCCTGCGATAACAGCTGCCGCATGCCATATCGTTTGTATGCAAATTCCGGTCCTCAGGTCGAGGACTATCGCGAACATGAAGGTTCGTTTGCGCTCCAGCGTACAGACCGCCCGGAACTCGATCCGATTGCGCTCGACGAAGATACGTGGGGAACTTACTTTATGAGCAGCCGCGATCTTTGCGCTTTGGACGTGATTCCCGAACTGGTGGCTGGCGGTCTTGATTCGTTCAAAATTGAAGGACGCACGCGCTCCGTGTACTACTTGAGCCAGGTCGTGCGCGCTTACCGCATGGCGATTGATGCTGTGGCAGATGGGAAACCCGTGCCCGAAGAAAGCCGTCGTGCGATAAGCTTTGTCGATGGGCGAGGCTTTATGCCGGGATTCTTGCGCGGACCGCTTCCGCAGAACTACGAAGCTACGCATGTGGATGCTGCTGGTGGTTGCGTGGCGGCTCAGATTAAGGACTATGACGAAGCTACGGGTGCCTGCCTCGTGAACGTGAAAAATCCGTTCTCTATGGACGATACGTTGGAGCTGATGACTCCCGATGGCATGCAAAAGTGCGAAGTCGAGGAAATGCTAGATTTCCGCGGCGCTGCCGCAGATCGGTTGAATCCTGGTACTGAAGGTCGTGTTTTTATGGCGAAAAATACCTTAAATAACGAAAAAAGTGCCAAATTCAGCTTTCTTGTAAAGCATACAAAAGTTTAGTGCCTAACAAAAAAATAGATTTGGAATATGGCTGTCGATGAAGCGACAAAAAAACAGGACGAGTTAGAACTTTATCAAATTGATGATAAAGCTATCGTCCCGTTCTTCCAGAAGCACCTGGAGGAATTACGTCAGTTCATCCATGATCGTCAGGGCAATAACCTTTGCTTGCTGGTCTTGCTTAAACAGTTTATCCGTACCTACCGTATGCCGTTCAACATGCAACGCTATATGGAGGTCCAGAGAACGTTTATCCAGCGCTCCTTGCACGATAAGATTCAGGACCGCCAGCAGGCGGTGAGCCACTGGATTCAGGAATTTGCCGGTCGCCATCGTAATCGCATGATCCAGCTGCAGTGCTTGTACCTCGACAGGGTCAAGGACCGTCTGCTCCCGGAAATCGAGAAATTGCTTGAAAGCCGGATTGAACACCTGCAAGAAAAGCTTGATGAAAGTGCAGGTGGCGCCGCTCCGTTGAGCTATCCGAGCAATACTGTGATTGAATCGCAGAGTGCACAAAATAATGATGCTCGCTAGTCTATTTTGTGACTAAAATCGGTGCATATAACTCAATGCAAATCAACAAGTTACATTTTTCTTATGCTGAAAAAATGGCGTTTTTTAATCAAAAACGCCATTTGTGTACAAAATTGTATGTTTAAAGTAAGAAATTTCTTGTCAAGGGGTGTTTGAAAAAATACCTGTTGATAACTTGTGCTGAATAGCTGTGATAATTATGTTACACATAGGTTTGTAAGAATGTTGTAAATTGGAAAAAGTGTGATAAAAAATGTTTTTAAAAATTATTTGCCGTTTTTGACTCAAAAATGCGCTTTTATAAATTTTTTCATTTAGTGTGCTTGTTCTTCGGTTTTCCTTTCTTATTTTTTGCTTGCTCTTTTATACTTTGGATTGGTTTTTTAGATCGTGGAAAATACTGTTTCTTTGTTGGATATTGCAGCGTCGCCTTGGCAACAGGTGCTCGACCGCGTGCGTTCGGAATGTAAGGACTTTTTTGGTGCCGTAATTCTTGACGCTCTTGGTTACGAGGGGATGTGCAATGGCTATGCCTTGCTTACCGTTCCTGACGAGCTTCGCGAGAACTGGGTGAATTCCCATTATGGCGATTTATTGCGCAAGTCCTTTACGGCTGTATTTGGTAGTGAATTTGTTGATTACCGCATTCGCCAGATTGCACCATCGGATCCGATTCCTGAAATCAAGCTCACGATGCCGGTTATTCCGAAGGTTGTTCAAGCTCCGAAGCCGGTAAAGCGTCCGAAACAGGCTTTATCGCTTTACGCTCGTTATACATTTGAAAACTTTGTTGAAGGGGAGTGCAATTCAACGGCTTTCCGCGCATGCCAGGCTGTTGCCGAAAATCCTGGTGACCCGTCTTTGAACCCGCTGTTCGTCTATGGTGAAAGTGGTCTCGGCAAGACTCATTTGTTGCAATCTATTGCTGCCAAAATCCAGAAGAGCCGTCCTGAAGCATCTATTGTCTACTGCCATGCTTACGACTTCTTGCGCGATGCAACGGCGATGGCTTCGGCTTTGCATAACAAGACCGGCGATGTGCGCGAACTTGCGCAGAAGTTCCGTGAACGTTATGAACTTTGCGATATCCTTTTGCTCGATGACGTGCAACTTTTGGAAAAGGGCCTCTGGACGCAGGAACGCCTTGCCATTTTGATCAGGCATTTGCGTGCTGAAGGCAAACAGGTCGTGATTTCTTGCGACCGTCATCCGTCCAAGTTCAAGGTCGTCGATACGGATAATGACGCTCGTTGCTCTTCGAGGTCTTCGATCCCGAGCATTTCCAAGAAGCTCTTGACGCCGCTTGAATCTTGCGTTGCCGTGGGCATTGACGAACCGGACTTAGTGACCCGCATGCACTTGATCAGTAAAAAGTCCGAGGACTTGCCGTTTGCAAAGGCGGACCGCGAAGAAATTTGCCGTTACCTTTCGATGCCTCCGCGCAAGAATGTGCGCCTGATTGAAGGTCTCTTGAACTTCCTCGGTGCGATGAACATGTTCTGCAAGGCCGATTTGAATTTGAATAGCGTCAAGCGTCTTGTGGCTCCGTCGGAACATGGTGGCCATGTAGAACTGACTGCTAAGAATATTATTGAAGCGGTTGCGCTGGATTATCGTGTTGAAGTCTGCGAGCTTTCTTCCAAGCGTCAATCTGCCGCAATTTCTATGCCTCGCAAGGTGGCGATGTTCCTTTGTCGTGAACTGACGACCGACTCGCTCCAGAATATTGGTGCCATGTTCTGTAGGGACTATGCCACTGTAATCGCCGCCATAAATTCCCTAAAAAAGCAGATGGAGAAGGATGCGTCCCTCGCAAGGCGCATTCAGGATATCCGTTATATGCTGGAAGCCTAGCATGATTGCTTTATTGACGGGTGGCGCCGGCGTCGTAGGGAAGGCGTTGTGCCGGGAACTAATAGCACGGGGAGTGTGTGTCCGCGTCTTGACGCTTCCGGGCGATTCTCTGGCAAAATCCTTGCCGAGAGAGGTGGATGTTCGCTACGGCGATGTCACTGATTTTGATTCTATCCAGAGCGCGTTTGAAGGGGTTGATGTCGTCTATCATTTGGCGGCAATTCTTTTATCGACAAGGCGTGGCGCGTTTGAGCATGTCAATACTTGGGGGACCCGTAACGTCATTGAGGCGTGCAAACAGGCCAAAGTGCGTCGTTTCCTCTTCGTTTCGAGCATTTCTGTGACCTATCCCGTTCTTACGCCTTATGGCGAAAGCAAAAAGAAGGGCGAAGCTCTTGTGCATGCTTCCGGACTTGACTGGACGATTGTGCGCCCGACGCTTGTCATTGGCGATGGGGGCGGTGTGGAATTCAACATGTTCCGCGATTACGTAAAGCGATTCCCGCTTTATTTTATGCCGGGTGGGGGCAAGTGCTTGAAACGCCCGGTTTGCAGCGTTGACTTGGTCAAGGGTATTGCTGTTGCCGGGCTTGAACCGAAAGCGGTGGGCAAAACATACGCGCTCGCTGGCTCGACGGTCATGACGATGGCGGAAATGGCTTCGCATGTTCTGAAAGCGGCGGGAATGCGTCACAAAATGATTCCGCTCCCGTGGTGGATTTCAAAGCGGCTTGCGGTCTTGAAAAATTGGATTGGCGGGGAGCGCGTTTCTGCCGAGCAGGCTTTGGCTGGATTCTTGTATGATGCCGCGCCGTCCATCGAAGAAGCTGAAGCTGATCTAGATTACCATCCGGGCTGCCCTTTTTTTAATTCGGAATTAGGAAGTCGGAGTTAGTAACTAGTATCTAGTAACTTGCTTCTTGTTATCGCATTAAAAATCCCATATAATACAGATTCTGCAAAATTTGTTTGATTGGGTGCTTTTTATGCGAGTTTTGTAAATTTTTGTTGGTCTAAATTGGACTAAATAAATTATATTAAAGGTTATGAATAAGAAAAAATTACTTGCCCTTTTAGTTTCCTCCGCATTCCTTTTTGCTGCTTGCGGTGATGATGATAGTCCTTCTTCTCCAAAAAATAATGGGACAGAAATTTCGTCTTCTTCTGAAGAAGATGATTGCGAATCCGATGAATGTGATGTGAAGTCTTCTTCTTCAAAGAAAAATGACAATAAATCATCTTCTTCGAAAAAGGATGATAAGAAATCCTCCGATTCGAAGGATGTCAAGTCCTCGGCTTCTAAGGATAACAAGTCTTCGTCTAGTACTGGTAATAAAGACGCTAAGTCGTCCTCTTCCGTTGCGGATAAGCCGACCTCTTCGTCTTCTGTAGCATCTTCTTCGTCTTCAGCAGCTTCTGCGGGGGCTCGTGCCGCTAAGCTTGCGGATCTCGAAAAGAACGTTGAACTCAAGTTGTTCGATGTGACCGTTTACCTTTCTACTGGTAGCAAACAGGGCCTTGTCGCTCTCCGCATTCCAGATGAAATGTGGCTCGTGACCTATACTGATTTTGCAAATGGTGAAGTAAAGTTTGTCGATAACAATGTCGGCAAGCAGTATGCTTCAACGGATGCCGTTAAAAAGATTTTGGAAGAACTCAAGAACGGAATCACTATTTCGTTCATTGTCGATAAGGATGCCAAGGTCAAGTATGCGGTCAATGGCTCGAAGGATTATAGCGAAGCTGTAAAAGCTAGTGTTGCAGTCCAAAAAGGCATGGTCTCCAAGGCCGAAGACCTTAAGGACAAAATTTACAAATGCACCGATGGTGATACGACGAGAACTTTCACCTTCTTTGACAATTCGTATATCGTAGAAAATGGAGTTGGTGAAAATGTTGCCTATTGGATTGGCGGTCACTATGATATCCAGCGTAGCACGTTGTTGATGCGCCCAGCATATTACAGCCAGCCAGTTTATTCGATGTACGCCTATTCTGTCGGAACGGAAAATACAATTTCTATGTCGAATGGTGAAACGACAACGACGATGAGCTGCAAGGTCGAATCTAGCGAATATAAATACCAAAAGGCTAGCGATTTTGTCGGTGAATGGCAATCCTTGAAAGATGGTATCGAGTGGAACTTCACACTCAAGGCTGATGGAACTTATGAACTTGCAGGTTTCGAAGGCACAAAAAATGTTGAATCCAAGAATGGTGTCTGGGAAATTTATGGCTACCATTTGATGATGCGCAATACAGGGTGCTTGCATCCGGACAAGTGCACGACGAGCCTCCATGGACAACTCCAGGCGGGAACGATCGATCGAGAAACCAACAAGATTAGCGGATTCTCGTTCATCCATCATGATACGGATACGCCGAAGATCCCGACCTCCTTTGACGCCGCTCAGTACGAGTAGTTGTTTAGAGCTTAGAACTTAGAACTTAGAACTTAGAACACGCTATCATCTCTTTAAGAAATTCTAAGTTCTAAGAGCGCAGCGGGCTAAGTTCTGCCAACTAAGTTCTAAGAGCGCAGCGGGCTAAGTTCTGCCAACTTGCATTTTATAACGCGTTTGGAAAAATTGCATCGCTCATGGGCGGTGCATTTTTTTTATTTTTCCAGCATAGAGGATATCGAAATGAAACTTTATGTGGCGCAGATCAAGATTTTGCCGGGCAATGTGCAGGCGAACATACAAACGATGAAAGACGCACTGGACCGTGCTCGGGCTGAAGAAGCCGATTGCATTGTTTTTCCGCGTTATGCTTTGACTGGACCGGTGAATAGGGGCCTTCCGGTGGATTGGTCTGAAATCCGCAAGTATGCAGGAACAATGCCGTTCTTTTTGAGCGGTGATGTTCTTGACGATACACCGCTTCATGGTATTGCACATGTGACGCATGGTCGCGACTTTTACACGGTTGGTCGTCGCGAAGAGGAAAATAAGGAATTTTCGCATTTGGCAAAAGACAGTGCTATGCCGATTGTTTGCGTGAACGGAGTCGGGACTGACAATACCGGTAAGAATATTTATGCGCTTTCAGGCGGAAGCCGCGTGTTTGACTGCGATGGCAAAATCATTTTTGAAATGCCTTTGTTTAGCGAAGCCGATGCTGTTGTCGAGTTTGTCGATGGCAATGTACAAGTGGAAGCTAAGTCTGCAACGCCGTACCCGAGTGAAATTGCAGAAATCCATGATGCGCTTGTGTACATGATTCGCGAAAACTTGAAGATGTTCCATATTTCTCGCATGGTGATTGGCGCAAGCGGCGGTATCGATAGTGCTGTTTCTGCAGTGCTTTATTCTGAAGCTCTTGGACCGGAGAACGTGTTCCTCGTGAACATGCCGACGCGCTTCAATTCTGATACGACAAAAAACGCTGCACGAGACTTGGCCGAAAATTTGGGAACGCCTTACATGGTTGCTCCGATTTCTGATATTTTGGAGTCGGTATGCCATACGCTTGAACGTTGCTCTTTTGTGCGTAACGATACCGTGATGAAGGTTGCTGGAATTAATCACGAGAACTTGCAGGCGAGGACGCGCTCTGCCTCGATCCTTTCGACGGTGGCCTCTGTGGTTGGCGCTGGTGTGACCTGCAATGGAAACAAGAGCGAGGCGATGGTCGGTTACTGTACGTTGTATGGTGACACTTGCGGCGTGATGTGCGCTTTGGGGGACCTGTGGAAAACGCAGGTGTATGCATTGGCGCGTTACATCAATCGCGATAAAGAAATTATCCCGATGGCCTCCATTGATATCCCGGCGAGTGCTGAACTCTCCGAGGCGATGAACGTTGATGAAGGCAAGGGCGATCCGATTCTTTATCCGTACCACGACAAACTGTTTGCGATGTGGGTTGAGAAGGGCGTGAGCCTTGAATTTACCGAAAAGCTTGCCGCACAAGGCTTGATTTGCGAAACGCTTGGTGTCGATGCCGTCTACTTCAAGGCTCATTTGCCGACGACAGAAGCCGTGCTTGAGGATATGCGCCATTGGTATCGTAGGTTCAAGGGACTTGCCTTGGCTAAGCGTATCCAGTTCCCGCCGATTCTTTCCGTGAGTGGACATGCCTTCGGCGGCGAATACCGCGAAAGCCAAGTGAGTGGTTAGTGGCTAGTGATTAGTGGTTAGAACTTAGAGCTTAGAGCTTAGAACTTAGAACTTAGAACTTAGAACAAAGCTTTCTCTCTAAGTTCTGCCAACTAAGTTCTGCCTACTGACCACTTCCTACCGTCTACTGTCTACTTCCTACTGTCTACTAATTTTTCTACATTTGTGCCTCAAGGATTCAACCGCGGGTTCGCTCGCGATTATAAAGGATATTTATGAAAATTGCTGAAAAAACAGTCGTCCAGATGCATTACACCCTCAAGTCCGACGAAGGTGCCGTGATTGATTCTTCCGAAGGTCGCGAACCGCTCCAGTACATCCAGGGCATGCACATGATCGTTCCTGGCCTTGAAAAAGCGATGGTCGGTCACGATGTGGGTGACAAGTTTGACGTTGTCGTGATTCCGGTCGAAGGTTACGGCGAATACGACGAACGCATGACTCAGGAAGTTCCGCTGAATGTTTTCCAGGGTGTTGACAAGGTCGAAGCCGGCATGGCGTTCTATGCCCAGACTCCAAATGGCCCGATGCAAATCCGCATCAAGTCTGTTGGCGAAAAGACTGCTGTTATTGATGCCAACCATGAACTCGCAGGCAAGAACCTCAACTTTGCAATCGAAGTTGTTTCCGTTCGTGAAGCAACCGAAGAAGACCTCAAGCCGTTCCAGCATCACTGCTGCTGTGGTGGTCACGATGAAGACCATGAATGCAAGTGCGGCGAAGAAGGTCACGAATGCGAATGCGGTGACCATGGCAACAAGGAAAATTGCGATGGTAACGGCGGTTGCGGCTGCCCCAACCATGACAAACACCACGGCAAGTAATGCTTTAGGCTAGTCCTGCAGGCATCTTTTAAAAAAATGAAAAAAGGCTTGAACTCTTTGTACGTTCTGGCCTTTTTTTATTTAATTTAAACTAAGGAGTGTGGAATAACTCACTAGAGGATGGCCTATGCATTTTGCTAAAATTGTATCTATGGCAGCTTTGCCTATGTTTCTCTTTGCTTGCGGTGATAGCAATTCAGGAGATTTTTCCAATAGCCCACAAAGCGATCTCCCAAAGGAACCTGGTAAAATCGATACGATTGTTCCCAATAACGATGATTGGAAACCGATTGAGAGAGATTATTCCTCGATTTGGCAGGGCGAAGGCACTGCCGAAAATCCATACTTGATTTCGAATGAAGAAGAGCTTCGGAAAGTGGCGTTCTATGTGAACGACTCCTCGATGAATTTCAAAGGCAAATTCTTTAAGCAGACGGCAGATATTGCGCTCGCAAATGCATGGAGCCCGATTGGTATTTTTGGCAAGAACCCGAATGGCTTCGGAAATCGTCCGTTTAGTGGTTCCTATGATGGTGGCGCAAAGGCTATTTCTGGTTTGACGATTAACGATACTGCTAGTTATAGTGGTTTGTTTGGGCTTACTCGTGGCGCACACATTAGCAACGTTGTCATTAAGGGCGCCAAGATGAATGTCGGCTCTATTGCCGGTGTGCTTGCTGGTTTGGCCGATTCCGTGACTGTCGAAAACTGCACGGTTGAAAGTGCCGAAATCAACGGGGCGGACCGCGTTGGTGGTCTGTTTGGCGAAGCAAAGTACGTAACGGTTACGAGTATTTCTGTGGCAGGAGCTGTAAGCGGTACTAACAACGTTGGTGGTGTTTTGGGCTCTGTACAGAACGGAACTCTTACGACTTTGACCAATACGGCTACGGTGGCTGGCAAGTCTACTGTTGGCGGTGTTATCGGCGGCTCTTCAAGTGTTGGTGCAGAAAGTAAGATTACGATGGTGTTGAACCATGGTGCTGTCTCGGGTACTAGTGACGTAGGCGGTGTGGCTGGAAAGATTTCCACAACCAAGATTGAACGTGCCGGTAACTATGGTGCAGTAACCGCTGATGAAAGCCAGTTAGGCAATGTTGGTGGTGTTATTGCTGTTGCTTCGAATAAATCTGCTGTGAACGAAGTCTTCAATACCGCTACCGTTACAGTGAAGAAGGTCCAGAATGTTGGTGGTGTTATTGGTAGTTTGAAGGCTGTTACGGCAACGAATTTGTTCAACCAGGGTGAAGTTTCTGGTCAGGCTACCAATGTGGGTGGACTTGTAGGCATTGTTGATAATGATGCCAAGCTAGAATCGGGCTATAATTCGGCTAAGGTTCCCGATAATAACGTTTCTGGAATGGTGGCTGGCAAGGTTACTTCGACCGCAACGGTTTCGAATATTTATTACGACAAGACCGTTGGCGGCTCGTGCCTCGTTGTTGCAAACCAAATGGGCATGGTTCTTCCGACCGGTTTTGCGACGGAAGAAATGAAGGCTGCAACGTTTGTAACGACATTGAATGGAACGGGCTCTGTTTGGGCTATCGATCCGGCCAAGTTTGGTGGTTATCCGTCCTTTAGCTGGGCCAAGTAATTTCTACATTTAGAACATGGCTAAAAAGAAAAAAATTTGGAAGTCGCCTTCTGCCGAGGCGGCTTTTCGTGGTAAAGAAGACAATCTCCGCAAAACGCTTCGCGAGATTGTAAGTGGTCAAAGTCGCTTGTTGCATCGCCCGGACGATTTGTATGAGGCGATTGCGAATGGCCTTGATGAAATTGAAAAAATCAAGGATGTCAAAGTCCAGCTGGAACTTTTGGCTTGGACGCTCCGAGCTGATTTCTTGGCGTTCAAGGCGGATGACGAAGAAATGGATACGTGGAACGATTTGTTCTACGATGCAGGAACGTTCTTTATTGAAGTCGCAAAGACGTATGACGACAAGGATTACATTGCCGACTTGATTCACGATTTGGCTGTGCGCCATGTGGGCGGGGAAGGCCGCGAGGTCGTGTTCCTCTCCATCGAAGATGTGATGCCGGTCGAACGTGCGAAGGCTTTGATTGTCGAACTGCTCGGCGTGATTGATGCAACGGAACTCGAAAACCGCGAAGACGTTCTCGATGCGATTTGCGACATGGCCGATGCCATCAAGGATAC
>CAMJNF010000031.1 GCA_946407235.1 uncultured Fibrobacter sp.
CAGCGTCCATGCCGCGCTTGATGTCCATCGGGTTTGCACCGGCAGCGACGTTCTTGAGGCCTTCGCGAGTGATTGCCTGAGCGAGAACGGTTGCAGTCGTGGTACCGTCACCAGCCGCGTCAGAAGTCTTGTTGGCGACTTCCTTAGCCATCTGAGCGCCGAGGTTTTCGTAGGCGTCTTCGAGTTCCACTTCCTTAGCGACAGAAACGCCGTCCTTAGTGACGTTCGGAGCACCGAAGGAACGTGCGATCATGACGTTACGGCCCTTAGGACCGAGAGTAACCTTAACTGCATTGGCGAGCTTGTCAACGCCCTTCATGAGGGATTCGCGAGCTGCTACATCAAACTTCAATTGCTTTGCCATTTTTGATTGTCCTTTTTAAAATTTTTGATTTAGTTAGAAGTTGGAAGTAGGAAGTTAGAAGTGAATTTTTCGCGGCTTCGCCGCCCGTTTTAGATGTGCCTACGGCACCATTTTTTATCCTGTCTACTGCCTACTGTCTACTGTCTACTACAAAGTAGCGATAACGTCGGATTCCTTGACGATGAGGTAGTTTTCGCCTTCGACGGTGACTTCGGTACCGCTGTACTTGCCGTAAAGCACCACGTCGCCAACCTTGACTTCCATGGCAACGAGTTCGCCCTTGTCGTTCTTGCGACCCGGACCTACGGCCACGACCTTACCCTGCATCGGCTTTTCCTTTGCATTATCCGGAATGAATAGACCGGAGGAGGTCTTCTGTTCGGCTTCAGCCGGCTTGACAACGATTCGATCTGCTAAAGGCTTGATCATTATTTTTATCCTCTTTTGGGTTTTACCCTTTGTTAAATTGCTAGGTCCTATTGAAGTTGGATATGTTCCAATTTGGACCGATTTTTGTTTCGACCCTTCTAAAGCAATTTTCGTGCCAAACTTTCAATCCTATAGAATGTGAGTGAAGTGGGGGGCGCGACCTTCAAAAGTGTTTTGTTTTGAAACCTGATCTGTTTACACTTTTTGAAAGTGTTTAAAAATGAAACTCGATGGATTTTTTTTCGTAAGGAAAAAAATTGGGGTATAAATGGGGATTAATTGGAGTTGTTTTCCGGATTTAAATGATTTTTAATGTGTTTTTTTGTGTATGAATTTTTTATCTTTCACCTTACGTAAGGGTGTTTGAATGCACTAAAATGTAAAAGGGTTTTTGAATGAAAATTGTTCTTCCTGTTGCTGGAAATGGCGTTCGCCTTCGTCCGTACACGGAAAATCTTCCTAAATGTTTGCTTCCTGTTGCTGGAAAGACAATCCTGGATTGGATTGTCGGTGATGCACTTTTTTTGAATCCTTCCGAGACAATTTTTATTACAGGTTATAAAGCTCCTGTTGTTGATGAATTTTTGAAGCAAAAGCCCGAATGGGGCGCTGTTCGTACGGTTGTTCAGTCCAACCCGCAGGGCTTGGGTGAGGCTATTAGCCTTGCTCTTCCGTATGTGAACGATGACGAACCGCTTTTGATTATTCTTGGTGATACGTTGTTCGAGGCCGACTTGTCTATTTTGAACAATGCTTCCGAGAATATTCTTTATACGTTCAAGGTTGAAGATCCGAAGCGTTTTGGCGTTGCTGTGACGGATGCCAATGGCGTTATCGAACGCCTTGTGGAAAAGCCGCAGGAATTCGTTTCGGACGAAGCTATAGTTGGAATTTATTACATCAAGGATGTGAAGGCTCTCAAGGAGGCCTTGAACTATCTGATGCAAAACGATATCCGCACGAAGGGCGAGTTCCAGTTGACCGATGCGCTTGAACGCATGATTCAGGGCGGTTGCAAGTTCCGTACGGCTCCGGTTCAAAAGTGGCTAGATTGCGGTCTTGTTGAAACGCTGCTTTCTACGAACGCACATATTCTTAAACGCAATGCGGAATCGGTTCCGCAGTTCGATGGTTCCGAAATTATTGAACCCTGCCATATCGGAAAGAATGTGGTTGTCAAGAATTCCAAGGTCGGTCCTAATGTGTCGGTTGGAGATAACTGCATCATTGAAAACTCTGAAGTCAGCGACGCCATTCTCTGGGATAGTGTGAAAATCGCAAACCAGAAGCTTGCTGGCGCCGTGATTCACGAATAATTCTTGAAAGAGCTTTGCGCAGGACTGCGCGCTCGCTCGAATCGCATTTAAAAAAGGACATCGCCAAGCGATGTCCTTTTTCTTTCGTCTTTAGTCTGTAGCTCGCTTGCGAGCGTTCTCTCGTCTATATTACTGCACGTCCACAGTGACCTTGTACATTGCTTTGTCCTTGTAGTTGCGGAGAGCATCTCGCGGAGCCGTGATGACCTTGAGGTTCTTCTTGGTGATGCCCGGTTGAGCGCGTAAGACCTTGAGGAGATCGGCGTTTCGCTTTGCGGCCATTTGCGGGAGAACCTTCATCATGTAATTCTTGTCAATTTCGGCAGAGTGTTCCTTGACGTAAGCCTTGAATTCGCTGTCTTTTTCCTTGATTTCTTCGATGGCTCTGTAGTCGAGCTCGTTCAATTCGGTCTTGTTATTCTTTTGTTTGTAGAAGTCGATCTTGAGCTGCTTGACCTTGTATTCCTTGGCAGTCTTTCTCGGGTTGTAGTACTGCGTGAACGTCAGCATGAGGTTTGGATCCTTCTGGATCATTTCGGTCATCTTGATTGCCTTGGCGTATTGTTCACTGGTGAACGTTTCCGTGTTGGCATCTATCAGCACTTCGTCGTTCTTGCCGAGGTCAAAGCCGAGTGCGCTTGCGCCAGCCATGGCGAGGTTTCCGACGAGTCTGAACGGAGAAACGGCCACCTTCACGAGCAGGTTCACGACGGTCTTCCAAATAATCTTGCCGTAGGAGAATTCCGGGTCATCGAGGTTGCCTTTAACTGGAACGTCGAATTGAATCTTGTCATCCTTGTCCTTCAAAATGTAGAGGCCAATCTTCATCGGAACGGTGTATTCCGGGTCGATGTCGTCGACCTTGTTGCCGACTGTGATGTTGTAAATGTCGATCGTGTTCTTGCTGTTAAGGTTGCGTTCGACAATCTTGTTTTCGCTAGCGAATGCGAGCGTGCCTGCCTTGATGGGGTAGGCCGTGTAGTGCAACGAGTAGTTCGAGAAATGCTTGAGCGCGAGGTTTTTCACGCTGATGTAGATGTCCATCGTATTGAGGTTGCTGAGTGCTCCATGGTACTTGAGCGAGAGGCTTCCGCCTTCGGGGAATTCCGATTTGACGTTCACGTTGCATGGCGTGTCGTAATTGATGTTTTGGCCGGTAACTGTAATGGCGCTCACCTTGTAGTTGAAAGGACGGATGATGGTGTGGTCCGTAACTGTAATGTATGTGTTCTTGACCAAAAGCTTGTTAATCTTAGCTTTGAGTTTTTTGGCCTTGGCGGGCTTTTGTGCTTTCGCGGCACCTGTGTCTGCGGCGGCTGTTTCTGTCTGTGCAGCTTCTGCGTTAGGTTCTGCCTTCGGTTCCGGTTTGGGTTCCTCTGCAGGTGTTGCCGCAATATTGGCGGTCTTATCGGCCGGAGCCTCTTGTGTAATTGTTGAATCCGATGCCGTGGAGTCGCGGCTTACTGTGCCCTTGTTCGTCGGGGCGAGGAGAATGTCAAAGTTAGTCTTGCTGTCCTTATACAAATCGATATGGGCGAATGCGCCATCCACAATGACAGAGTCGATGAGGTATTCGTTGTTTACCATGTTTGCCTTGCCGATGCCGACGGTCACGTTTTCGGCGCCCATCTTGCTTCCGCTCGTTTCGGTGAGGTCGATCTTGTCGAGCATGACCTTGCCCTTGACGTTCGAGGCTAGAATGCTATTGATGTTTCCGCTGATGGTGATGTTTGCCGAGAGGAACCCAGTAAAGTCCTTGTACGTGATGAAATCGTTCAGGTAAGGCTTGATGCAAGCGAGTGCAAAGCGGTGGAGGTTTAAGTAAATGTTGAAATTATAGGTTGCCATGTTGGCATCGACTTTCACATTCAAGTCGCCACCATCTGCAAACTTCAAGCTGACATCAACACCGGTCGCATTGTCTTCGAGGTAAATAGCCGGAATGTTGATCGAAAAATCCTTGATGTGGATCTTGGAACCAATTTTTGTGTCCTGGTAGATGATGTTGCCTTTTTCGAAAACGATGTCGCGGAGGCAAATCTTGACAGGGAACCCAGCTGCAATTTCGGCCGCCGTTTTTGCCGTACTTTCTTCCTGTTTCTTTTCTTCAGGGTGCTCGGCGTAATAGATGCTGTCTTTTTGTGCGAGAAACTCCAGGATGTCGCTGAAGTTGAAACGTTCGCCGTGCTGTTTGACGCGCACATAGAGCGCCTTCATGTTGATATCGCTGATGTCGAGCGTTCTTGTGAAGAGCTTGAGCGGGTTGATGTTTATACTGAACTTGTCAAACCCGACGAAGCGCGTCTGATCATCGGCTTCCATGATGGCGAGCGTATCGATGTCTAAAACGTAGGTGAATGGGTTGAGGCTGATGTCCTTGATGGTGATGCTACGCCCAATCATTTCTTTGGAATGCTCTTCGATGTAGCTTCGGGCGATTTTTGGACCCACGAGGAGAGCTACGAAGTAGAGTATGACGAGAGTTCCCAGAACAATGAGGGTGATTTTTAAGGGCTTTTTCATAGTTGTATAATCCCCTTGGACGATAACGCCATGGCTAAATTTTCAACATAAAATAAGATAGCAAAAATGTAACAATTGGCTCTTGGATGTGATAAATTGTGTGTTGTTTACCGTAATAAACAGAAATAGATTTGTTCTTCAATAATTCTGCCCTGAAAAAAATTTATTCTTGTAGCATGGATATCAAAATTCACTATTGCCATCCGGGGTATGCACCCTCCGCTCTCAAGACCTTCTTGATCGCGTTTTCGGAAAATGTTTCGTTTGATGAGGTTAAGTTCAAGGTCGTGGATGAGGCGGGTAATGTCGCTTTCAAGGGTGTTGCGAAGAAACGTTGCCATTGCGATTATACGGGAGAGTTCTTGTTCAAGGGCGATTTTACGAGCGTTGAATCTTCGGGACAATATCGGATTACGTTGGATGATTTTGATGTGCAGTCGCATTGGTTTGCGGTTTCGGATGACTGGCTTAAGCGGGAAGCTAAGGCGAATATAAAGTCGTTTTACTTCCAGCGGAGCGGTGTCGCATTGCCGGAAAAGTTTGCGGGACCGTGGAAGCGGCCGGTGGCGCATTGGGATGACGCCATAAAGTTCCACCCGACGATGAATCGAGCCGGGACTTGGAACGCATCTGGTGGCTGGTACGATGCTGGCGATTATGGCAAGTATATTGTGAATGGTGGCGTAAGTGTCGCGACGCTAATGCTTGCGTGCGAACTGCGAAAAAAATCAAAGTATGTTGGATACACTGCGTTCAAGGAATCGTTTGAACAGCCGGTGAGCTTGCTCGATGAAATTCGTTTTGAACTGGAATTTTTCTTGCGGATGCAAGATGATGATGGTGGTGTGTTTTTCAAGGTGACGCCTTACCGTTGGGATGGCTTTGTGACACCGTCGGAATCGGATGTGATGCAAAAGCGCTTTGTTCTCGGTAAATCGACATCCTCGACTTTGAATTTTGCAGGCGCGTTGGCGCAGGCGCATCATGTTTATGCTGATGTCGATAGTGAGTTTGCGGCGGAGTGCTTGTTTGCTAGCATTCGTGCGTATCTTTGGGCCGAGAAAAATCAGGATGTTGATTGGCCGCACAATACAGAAGGTAGCGGTGGGTATGGAGATTCGGATTTAGGAGACGATTTCTTCTGGGCGCGCGCCATGCTTTATCGTGAACTGAGAAACATGGAGAGTATAGCCGATGTGAATGTTTCCGGAATGCTGGAACGGTTGGAAAGCCAAATTCCGGTGGATATGGATACGTTCTTGCCAACTTATGGATTGAATTGGCGCTTGACGCAGAACTTGGCTTGGTTTGCGCTTTCGACTATGGATTGCAAGTGGAAAGAGCGTGCTCGAATGGCTTTCAAGTACACGGCAGACGAAATTTTGCATTTGCAAAAAGAAGACCCTTATGGACTTTCTATCCGCAAGTTTATTTGGGGGAGCAATGGCGATATTGCCAATCACGCATTGACTTTGTTCTTGGCGTATGAATGGTTCGAAGATTCAAAGTATCGCGATGCGGCGATGGAACAGATTGAATTTATTTATGGAAAAAATCCAGTCGATGTAAGCTTTGTGACGGGCTCCGCGTGGAGCTCTCCAAAATTCCCGCACCACCGCATTAGCCATTCCGACGGAGTTGTTGAACCTGTGCCAGGACTTGTCGTTGGCGGGATAAACGAAGATCGTCAAGATAATCATCGAAAACCGCGTTATCTGGGGGATGCCCGCGGGATGTCTTATGCAGACGAACAGAGCTCTTTTGCAAGTAATGAAGTTGCAATCAACTGGAGCGCACCCCTGACTGCGGCGTTGTTGCTTAGTTTGTAATTATTGCCTTTTGCTTGTTGCTATACAGGAATCACTTTTTCTTGGTGGATCCTTTGGCTTCGGCTTTGCTCGATGATTTTTCTTGAGCTTTGACAGATTCTTTTGCCGGTTCTTTGGAGGTTTCCTTAGTGGATTCTTTAGCGGATTCCTTTTCTGATTCTGTCTTTATTTTGTCTTCAATTTTTGGTAAAAGCTTTTGCAAATTGACGTTTGAGCGGAATTCCCGTTTGTATTCGGCGTAAGAACGGATGGGCTTGTAGTACGAGGAATCTACAGCTTCAAGCGTATCGGTGTTGAACAAATCCAAATACGAAACAAACAAAGCCGCCCAGCTGCGGAGCCAATCCTTGCGAGTTTCGCGGTTGCTGTACCAGCAATTCGGATTATAAGTGACGTGGTGGATGTCCTTGGTCACGTAAACGGGACTGTTGCCGGAAAGCTTTTGGAAAATCCTCTTGACTCGATATGTGGAGGCCGCATCCGTTAGCAAAAGGACTGTATCGGCATTATGTTTTTTTAGCCACGGGATAATCGAATACGCTTCACTGATTGTAGACGGGTCGTTGTGAGGAGCCAAGAAAACGGCGTTACTGTCAAAGGCGCCTAATTTCATGAAATCGTCGGCGTAGTATTCGGAATTGCTGCGTTCGCGGTACACACGGCGTCCGAGAATCAAAATAGAATCGGCTTTGCCTTCTTTGATGAGTTCAGCCGCGTAATCATTGCGTTCCAGATCTGCCGTTTGTCCATCGAGTACGGCAACCCATTTGACGTGTTCAACGTTGTCGTCTTCAACGAGCCAGTGTCCGCTTTTCTCAAAGATGACGTAAGTAATAATGGCTATAGCAAGTAGAAATAGCAGGGCAAAGCCTTTGCTGAAGCTCTTTTTCTTTCGATCGTTCTTTTCTGATTTTAAAATCTTGGACAAAATAATACCTGCTGAATTTAGGGCTTGTCATGACCGTTTTGAGAGGACTCTATTGCAGAGCTGTTTTGCTTGCTGCTCGTTTCAGCTTTTGAATACTTGTACAGAGCGGCATCTTCTCCGTCGGTATAATATTTCTTGCGGACGTTGTACAACGTGAAGCCATGTTTCTCGTAAAAACGGCGAGCTTTGGTGTTTCCGTCGCGGACTTCCAAAAAACATTGATCATCACGTTCTGTTAGCTTGTCTAAACCGGCGTTTAAAAGCAATGTTCCAATGCCTTTGCGTTGCACGGACTGCCGTGTGGCTATGCTTAAAAGTTCTGAATCGGGTCCGAGCAAATGGAAAATGGCGTAGCCCAAGAGCCTGCTGCGCGAATCAACGACTCCACATGCATCTTCGCAGATAACGCAGAAAGCGTAACTTGCATGAATCTCGGACAAGAATTGTTTTTCGTTCCAGTCCTGGAATGCAAGTTCCCGTTGCAATTCGAGAACTTGAGGCAAATCGTTTTCGGTCATCTCGCGCAGTTGCATTTTCACCCTTCCTACCGCCTACTTCTTACTGTCTACTTCCTACTACACCTTCAGCTTCTCGAAGTACGATGGCTGGATGTAGTTGGCTTCTTGAATCAGCGAAGGCTTGACGGTTTCGAAAAGTGTTGCCCACATGCTAAGAGGCTTGCCTGTGTCAAGCGTTGTCGAAATGCCGAGTTCTGCAAAAATAGCGGAAAGCGCTTGATCGTCAAGTGCTGCTGCATCGACAACTGCGGTTTTCACAGAACTTGCCTTGAGTCGTGCGATGACTTCTTCTGTTTCGATAAAGCTTTCTTCGCCGTTCAGTCGCAAGTACCAGAATCCGTTGCGCGCACGGATGACAACTGCAACAG
The DNA here is from genome assembly GCA_946407235.1 of uncultured Fibrobacter sp. GTDB lineage: Bacteria > Fibrobacterota > Fibrobacteria > Fibrobacterales > Fibrobacteraceae > Fibrobacter. Next base: position 8,276 of record CAMJNF010000031.1, read on the forward strand.
AATCGTCTGCGGTCCCAGCAAAGCAGGCGAGCGCCTGGAGTGTGGTTACGCCATAAAGTTTGCGTTTCCCGCTAAAGCAAAGACCTTGGCAGAACGCAACACCGGTGCGCAGTCCGCTGAACGATCCGGGTCCGACTGTTACCATGACGCGCTTCACGTCTTCGAGGGTTGCGCCAACTTTCGCCAACAGCGAATCCAAACTTGCACTTAAGACTTCGCCTTTGCCAGACGGGTCCACGATTTCTTCGTAAACCGAGTCACCGCACAGAGCCATCGAAATTCCCTTGCGGGAGGTATCTACTATTAAGTTATAGTTCATAGTTACTAGTTCGTAGTTAGAACTTAGAGCTTAGAATTTAGAGCTTAGAAGAATGGTATTAGATAACAGGTATTAGGTGCTAGTTTCTTTATAATCGCGCCGTAGGTGCCTAACTAACCTGAACCCTAAAGCCTACAACCTATAACCTATCTAAGTTCTAAGAGCGAAGCGGTCTAAGTTCTGCCAACTGCCGCGAAGCGGCTTAACGCTTTATCTCCAAGCTTTTGTCTATAATCAAATCAATGAGCTGGCTGTAGGTGATACCGACGCAAGCGGCCTGTTGCGGCAGGAGCGATGTCGGAGTCATGCCCGGGAGCGTGTTCGTTTCAATCGCAAAGAGTTCACCATCCTTCGTGATGCGCACGTCCGTACGGCTGTAGCCTGCACCACCCAATGCGTAGTGGGCGTTTTTCACGAGTTCCTGGATGCGGGCGGTGAGTTCCGGTGCAAATTCCGCCGGGGTCACTTCCTGGCATTCGCCGTTGTACTTCGCTTCAAAGTCGAAGTATTCGCGGGTGGTCATGCGCATTTCTGTCGGCGGCAAGGGCTTTTCACCTTCGATATAGCCGCAGCTAGCTTCGCCGCCTGCAATGAACTTTTCGCAGAGCAAACGGTTCGAATCCTTGAACAAATCCTGAGCAATCTTGCCGGCTTCGTCAATGTTCTTGGCAATGCCAATACCGATGGAAGAACCGCCCAGCGGGTCCTTGATGACAAGCGGGAATCCTAGTTCGTCAGCAACGCTTACGAGCGTGTCGCCGGTGAAGCTGTGCTTCCAGATGACGCGGTAAGGTGGTGTGGGGATTCCGTTTGCGCGGTAAATTTCTTTCGACTTGATTTTGTCCATTGCCAAGGCCGAGGCGAGGAGGCCGCAGCCCGTGTAAGGAATGTTCCAGTTTTCGAGCATGGCCTGGATGTGACCATCTTCGCCCCATTTGCCGTGCAGCGCGAGGAATGCAATATCGGCCGATGGAAGTTCCGAAAGAGCCGGAGATTTTTTCTTGTTGGCGGCTGTGCCTTCGAGGCTATGGAAATAGTTTTCAGAAAAGTTTGCTTTCTGGTACGGAGAAAGTTCGCGGGAAGACCAATGCCAGGTGCCGTCCTTATCGATGAGGACCGGGTGGATGTTGTATTTTTCCGGATCCATGGCGCGCACAACGCCGGTGCCGCTAACGACAGAAACATCATGTTCTGTTGATGGACCACCCATCAAAACCAAAACGCGTAAACGGGACATAAAAACCTCTTTAAAAACTTTGACTTTTAATCTAGTAATTTAAACCAATCTGTTGCCGAAATGAACAGACAAAATCTATATTGGAAAAGATACGTGTCAAAAAGGAGTTGTTATGCGTGTCTTCGTAACGGGTGGGACGGGTTTTATTGGTCATTATGTGGTCAAGGCACTTTTAGAGAAGGGGCATGAGGTTGTTGTTGCAACACGCCACCCGAATAAGGTGCCGACATTGAGAGCGAATCCTAATGTTTTTTTTGTCGAAGCCGCGTTGACGGACTTTGAAAAAATGGGCGAGGGTTTGATTGGGTGCGATGCATGTATTCATGTGGCGCTTGGCTGGGGCGATACCCCGAGTGCCATGCTCATGAATGATACTCGTGCAACGGTTGTACTTTTGGAAATGGCTGCTCGTGCCGGATGTGAAAAATTCATCATGACGAGTAGCACTTCTGCAATGGGTCGCGTGCGTTCTGAAATGCGAGAAACGACGAGCAGCATGCCGATCGATTTGTATGGTGCGACTAAGGCGGCTGGTGAAGCTTATGTGCTCGGCTTTAGCCATGGTTACGGTAGCCAGTTCCCCGAAGTCAAGATGAAACGCAATATCATCCGTCCGGGTTATACGTTTGGCAATCCGGCGTTCCCTGATGGTTGTTCGCAGCCGGACCGCAGATTTTTTGAAATGGCTTATGCCGTCAAGGAAAATCGCGATATCCATATCATCAAGAACGATGGTACGCAGTTTATCCATGCTTCACAACAGGCCGAAGTTTATATGAAACTTTTGGAATCGGACTATAACGAAGAAATTTTCCTCGGTCTCGGTTCTGAATGGATCAGCTGGAAGGAAATCGCCGAAAAGATGATTGCCCTCAAGCCGGGTTGCACATCCAAGATCGTGGAAACCGATATGGGCTGGGGCGAAGAACCGATGCTTTACGATGTCCAGAAAATCAAGGATTGTTTTGGGCTTGTGTTCGATGCCCATGACTATTTAGACGATCACATCCGCTGGACGTTTGAAAACGCTTAATTTATAATTAAATTATCGTAGAAAGTTTAGATAAACAAAGTGCCGCTATAAGCGGCACTTCTTGTATTCTTACATTCCCAAAATACTGCTGACGATTAAGGATATGAGTCCGAATAGCATCGCAAATTTTGTAAATAGCTGAGCTCGACTGTAGTTCTGGCTGCTTGCGCTTATAAGGGCTATTGCAAAACATGGCGTAAGCGATATGGCCGTTAGTACGAGGAAAATCGGTGGGTAATTATGGTTGAAAAGTTTGTCCAAAAAGAAAACTGGAATCGGGAGTGAAATCCATGTGAAGATGATGATGTCTCCTGCGAGTCTTCGTGCAATTTTTTCACCTGCGATAAGCGGGAATGTCATAATGCCCGCTTTTTGGTCACCGGCCATATCTTCTAGATCTTTGTAGATTTCTCGAGCGATGGTGAGTAGGAGTGCAAAGGGGATTGCGGGGATGATGGACCACATGACTTCTTCTGGGTTGCTGTGGTACGAAAAGTTGAAGAAGTGCTGTACGGCATACAGTAACGGGGTTGTGCAAAGGAACGCTACTATAATGTTCTTCAGTGCGGGGGAATGCTTGAGCTTGCGGTTATAAGCTACGAGCAAGGCACAAAGCAAGGTGAAGAACCACATCGGAAAAGACAGGATGACGGCGCCCATCCAACCAAAATCAAGAGCGTGTTCGACATCTTTTACGACATCCATGAATCGGATGATCTGGACGATGCTATCGCCAAGTCCGCAAAGAAGTGATATTACGGCCAGGATATAGCATGTTATGCGGGCTGTCTTGATAGAAACCTTGCCGGTCACGAGCGGTCGGTTGGGACGGTTAAGCTTGTCGCTTTCTAAATCGAGGAAATCGTTTTGGATATTGGCAAATCCGATGGCCGAGGCAAACCCGAGCATCTGTATAATGAGAACTGGGGTGGTGGGGAAGTGTCGTAGCAAAGCGTAGCCCACGATAAGGGTGATTATGGCAATCACAATATTTACGGGGCGGGTCATCTTAAAAAGCGTGAAAAGCGTAGAAATCATGAATTTTCCCTTCAATAACAACAGAATAATAGACAAAAATTACCTTTATGAAAAGAGGATTGTCTTTAAAATTGCCCTAAATACGTCAAAATTCTACCAACTAAGCTCTATTTTCTACCAACTAAACTCTAATTTCTATCTTTACGTCATGCCTTTTTTCACGAAGAGTAATTTGGAAGATTTGAGGAAGGAAGCCGAGCAGCTTTCCATTTGTGTTGAGCATTTCTTGTATGCTTCAGAGCATATTCCGGAAAGTGACTGGAAAACGAAAGGTTTTTACGATAATTGCATTGAGAAGTGCAATGGCAGGCTCAAGGCCATTCATTTTTTAATGGAATCGATACGCCGTGGGCGTCCGGTGACAGAAGAGGAACTGGAAGAATCTAGAGAAATTGAAGCCGAAAAACTTTCTAAATTGAAAGACAATGCGAAATAACGATTTTGATTCCGAAGATAACTTTGAAGAAGCTCCTTTGAAGAGTGTGCGCACGTCTCGGCGCGAACACCGTAGTCGCCGTATAGACGTCATGCGTGAATTGGAATCGGGAGTTGTTGATGAACGCCCTATTAAGGAGCGTTTCAGCCGCGAATTCAAAAAGGCTAAAATCAAGCGCATCAAGAATCCTGTCGAAAATATCGGTGAAGAAAATTGCATTGAAGGGCTTGTACTCGAAGTCCACCGCCGCACCTGCGAAGTGCGATTAGACGAGAGAACGGAGCTTCGCTCCTACAGACTAGAGACGAAAGATTATAATCAGAATGAAAACTCTCTCTCGTCTCTCGTCTCTCCATCCCAAAGCGAAGCTCCCTCATTTCCTAATTCCGAAATCCTAATTCCGAATTCTACAGTTACCGCCATGTACCGCGCGACGACGTCTAAGACGCTTGGCGAGTTCCCTGCCGTGGGTGACCGTGTATTGCTTGGGATTGTGAATGACGGCGATGATGAAGGCGATGGTGTAGGTTCGCAGAAGTATTGCGTCGTGCGAGTGCTTCCGCGAAAGAGCGAACTGAAGCGCCCGGGCCCGCGTGATAGCTTTTACAAGCAGCAGACGTTGGCCGCTAATATTGACCAGGTTGTCATCGTTGCTAGTGTTACGCAGCCGGACTTCAACTACGGATTCATGGACCGTTTTTTGCTGGCCGCGAACTTGAACGATTTGCCGTTTGTGCTTGTGCTCACCAAGATGGACTTGCTTCCGAATGGCGAAGCGGACCTTTCGGGCGATATCCGGGATTTTATGAAGATTGTCGACAAGGTGATTCCCGTGAGCGTTAAAAATGCGGAAAGCTTGGATGCCTTGCGGAACGAATTGGTGGGCAAGTCGTCTGTCTTTAGTGGTATGAGCGGTGTCGGTAAGTCGACGCTTATCAACGCTCTTGTTCCGCATGCCGAACTGCGTACGGGAGATGTTCGTGAACGTGATGGAAAGGGGCGACATACGACGACTTCTTCGAGTCTGTTTGATTTCCCTGGTGGAGGCTATGTCATTGATACGCCGGGCATCCGAAGCATTGGCCTTATGGACATGGAACCAGAAACTCTGGCAAAAATTTTTCCGGGATTCTTTGACGATGATTTGTTTACGTGTAGGTTTAGTAACTGTAAGCATTTGAAAGAGCCGGGTTGCGCTGTGCGCGAGGCTGTTGAATCGGGCAAAATTTCCGAGGCCCGCTATGCTAGTTATTTGAGAATTTTGAATTCAGGAAAGTAATATTATGTCTGATTATGTTGTAAAAATGGCGCTTATAGCATCGATTATTCTGATGGGCTATAACATTTCCGAGTTCTTGTCAAGTTTTAGTATCGTCTCCGAAAAAGCAGGCCAGTTCCTACATATGGCAAGGATGAATGCGGCATCGGAATCCGATTTGCGTCGGTCCAATTTTCTATTGACTTGTGTCTTGTCTGTTGGCTATTCTTTGCTGATCTATTTTTCTGATGTCGTTCTTTGGCTTGTGGCGTTGTTGGTTATTAAATTGGGAATCACGCTCTATATCTCGGATAGAGTCTTGATCCAAGTGTTACGCGATGGTTTGCTTTCACAAAAGAGCTTCATTATGTCGAGATGCGATTCGTTTTCGAATGCGGTAATGGGGCTTGCATTTGCTTTACTTCTGGTGCTTTAATATGAAAATCATGTCCAAGTTCATTAAATCTTTTGCGTTGGTCGTTGCTTTGGTATTCGTCGGCGGAACGGCTTCCTTTGCTCAGGGCCTTTCCAACGGCACATCTTCTGCTGTCTCGAATCCGCTAGCCTCTGCGGCTCCCGCTGGAAACGGAATGGGCATGCGCATGCCGTTGTTCTTGGGAGGTTCGTTTGGACTTGGTTCCGGAGCTGGAGTTGGCGACGGTCACGATGTAGGCATCTGCCAAATCAGGCCTATGATTGGAGCTTGGTTGCCTGGAGTTGCGTTTGTTCGTTTGGGTTACGGTTTTTCGAGCTATGAAGAAAGGGACAACGAGGATCGTAAAAATGATGTCGAAACTTCGAACTTTAGTGTTGATTTAGGTGCGCATCTTTTAAGCGAATTTTACGTGATGGGGTCTTATTCCAGAGTTAGCGCGCTCAGTGAAAATGGCGACATTGCATGGAATGAATGGAGTGTCGGTTTTGGTACATTCTGGATTGTTTTTTCGAGAACATTCCTGACGCTGGATATCGGTTACCATTGGGTCCGCAAGCATTATGACCCGTTCATCGATAAAAGTGTAAAGGGTGGACGTTTCCAGATGAATCTTGGCTTTGCAGTGTTTGTTTATTAGTTTGTAAAAATCGAGTTGTGTAATGAAAAATGTTGCTGTTTTAGGTGGTGCTTTTGACCCAGTGCATAAGGACCACATGCGTGTGGCGAGAACTTGTTTAGACCGTGGATTTTGTGATGAAGTCTGGTTTATGCCAAGCCCTGATCGTTGGGACAAGACGCTGAACGCAAGCCCCGAAGATCGCTTTGCCATGCTCGAACTTGCATTTTCGGGCGACAAGCGTTTGGTGCTTTCGGACTTGGAAATTCAACAAGGTGATTACCGCGGCTCCTATGTATTCTTGATGAGCCTCAAGGAAAAATTCCCGGATATCAATTTCCGCCTGCTGACAGGAGCTGACACTTACGAAGGCATTCCGCATTGGCGTGATCCGCTCAATTTTTATGGCACGAATTACAATGGACATTTGTTGCTCCGCGACATTGAATTGATTGTGTTTGCACGTAATGGTTATCCGCAACCGGATATGGAACAACATAATCGTAAAGGCTATGCTCCGCTTTATTGGCTTGGACCGGAACAGGGCTTTAACGGCGTCTATTCAAGCACGGCTATTCGTAGGGAACTTTTGCTGAATCGTAGCGTTTGTCCGCAAGGACTGGAACCCTCGGTCTACGATTATATCATCAAACACGATTTGTACAGGGTATAAAAATGGGCAAGGCTCCATCGGACATGTTCTTTGAAAGCGAAGTGCGCCCGGAGTACGAAGGCCGCCTTTTGCTCGATTCCCTCAGTGACCGCTTTACGTACCACAGCCGTGAAGACTGGATTGACCGCCTGATGCGCGGACTTGTGACGATTAATGGTGCTGTCGCAAATGTGGAGACGATTGCGCATCGCGGCGACAAGGTCGTGTATCACGTCGAAAATTACAGCGAACCCGAAGTCCCGACGGATTTCGAAACCGTTTTTGAAGACGATGAATTTATTCTAGTTGCAAAGCCTGCGGGTGTTCCTGTGCACCATACGGGCCGTATTTTCTACAATACTTTTGCAGCGATTATCCGCCGTGAATTTGATTCCGAGACGGCAACGCCGATGCACCGCCTGGACCGCGATACGGGTGGACTTATCTTGTTTGCAAGGTATGGCGAAACGGCGGCTCGTTTCCAGAAAAATCTCGACCGCATTTTACTCCGCAAGTTCTACCTTGCTGTGGTGCGTGGAAAGTTCCCCGAAGGTGAAACTGAATGCAAAATGCCATTGCGCGAAGACCCGAAAGATCCGATCCGCTTGCGTATGCATCACCGTGTGGATGGCAAGGAATGCTTTACGCGCTTTAAGCTCGTGCGTCACTTGGATTGCCCGGAAATTGCACCGGAGCTTTCGCTTGTCGAAGCGGAACTTATCACGGGACGTAAGCACCAGATTCGAGCTCACCTCGCCGAGATGGGGTACCCGATTGTGGGGGACCGCTTGTACTATCGTGATGGCGAGTTTTATCAGAAACTTGCACAAGGTGGTGAACTCACTGATGAAGATATCAAGGTGCTTGGTGCACACAACCAGATGCTTTTTGCGTACAAGGTTGAACTCCAGCTCCCGTATTGGAAAGAACCGCGTGTGTTCGAAAGCCACGCGTTCCCCGCGGATATGGCTAAAGTGCTCGCGGAATAAAGCGAAAACGCGGAATAATGCGATTTTTGCGCCGTTTTTTACATAAAAATTGAATCAGTGCGTGAATTTTGGGCGCACTTCTTTGTATTTTATTGCACATGAATTTTTCATTCCTTCCAAAAGTATTGTTGTGCCTGGGACTTTCTGGTGTTTTTGCCGTAGCCCAGGAAACGGTTGAAAGCGTTCGTCGCCAAATCAAGGCGGTCGAAGCCGAAACTGCCCGCGAAAAATCTATGCATGATGCTGAAAAGAAGCGCCATGCTGAATTCGTTGAAGTCGGTCGCAAGAAGGTGCAGAACCTCTCGGCGCAGAACAAGTCCTTAAAGGCCGAAATAGATTCGCTCAAGGTCGAACTAAAGAAAATTTCTGGCGCGCGATCCAAGACAAACGGCTCGATCCGCTATTTTGAAGGCCGCAAGACGAAGTACGCCGACTCGCTCGCTACTGTTATCGATTCGCTCGTACCGTTCTTCGAATCGGATTTCCCGTACCGCACGGACGAGGCGGTCAAGAACATTCAAGAGATTGCAAGCATGCTGCATAAGGGACTTATCGAAACGGATGATGCCTTGAACCGTACGATGGAGGTCTTTTACGACCGCATTCGCTTGGGTTACACCACTGAAGTTTGGAAGAGCTTTTTACAGGTGGATGCCCGCAACGTGGCGGGAACGTACTTGCGTTACGGCGCTGTGGCCTCGATTTTCGTGAGTAACGACGGTAACGACGTCTTGTTCCTTACAAGAAACGGCTCCGGCTACGCTTGGAAGAATGTTTCCGAAGACCTCACGATGCGTACGATTCTCAAGGACGTGATGAAGGTTGCCGAAGGCAAGACTGCTCCACGCCTTGTAACGATTCCTGTCTCTTTCCCGAAGGAGGCTAACTAATGAAATTCGGAATTAAGAATTTGGAATTAGGAATTGGCCTCAATCGTCGTTTCCTTTTACCTCTTGTAGTAGCTGCATTTGCAATTTTCGCTTCGGCTTCTTATGCGCAACAGAATGTGACTGTCGATGCCGTCAAGAAGCGCGCCGAACTCAACAGCGCGAAGGCAGACCTTGAAGAAGCTCGCCGCAAGCGCGATATGGCTGTCGCCGCCCGTTGGAAAGACCGCGAAACGTTCAATAAGGAACGTGAACTTTTTAACGACAAGTACCAGCTCGGCAAGGAACGCGTGGACGCCTTGATGTCCGAACGCACCCGCTTGCTCGAAGATGTGCGCGTGGCTCGCGAAGACTTGGCGCAAGTCAAACTCCAGGCAGAAAAGGCCCGTGCCGAATACCTCTCGCTTGCTGCTGGCCCGGAACGCTTGGAAATGCTTGCCAAGTTCCAAGAACAGGGCGTGCCGTTCAAGGTGGCAGAACGCGTCGAAGCGCAGAACAAGGTCAAGAAAGAGATGGGGCTTTATCGTGATGACCCGCTCCGCATTGCCCGTGCGATGCTCGATGTCGCTAAAAAAGAAATGAAGTTTACGCGTGAAGTTCGCACCGAAAAGGCGGACCTCATGTTCGGTAGCTCGGTTGCCGAAGGCGATCGTATGCGCTTGGGTGGCCTCTTTGCGATGCAGATGGCAAAGGTCACCGACATCAATGGTTTTCATCCGTCGGCTTTGATGCTCCCGGTCGCTGGTGAAAAGAAGCGCGTTTACAGCTGGCAAGAAAATCTCACGCCTGAAATGCGTAAGGAAGTGGCGAAGGCTTTTGCCGGTGCAAACGATTCCGCTTTTGTGATGGTGCCGGTTGATGTGCTCCTCAGTACAGAACTTTCGAGCGAACTTGCAAACCATCAGGAAACCACTTGGAAAGAAGACTTTGCTGAATTCTTCCACAACGGCGGCATTTTGATGTACCCGATTGCAACGCTCTTCATTCTCGGTATTATCATATTCCTCGTGCGTTTTGTCTGGCTCATTGTGCTTGGCTTTGGTGGCCGTTCTGCTCGTGCTGCAACAAAGGCGCTCGCTGCTGGTGATGTGAAACTGGCGACAGCTGAATCCGTGAAGGCTCGCGGCGAAGTGGGCAAGGTGTTGCGCTCTGTGCTTGGCAAGAATTTTAAGGACCGCGCAAGTGCTGAAAAGTCCCTCGAAGTCCTGTTCGCTGGCGAAGTGCCTAAGCTCGAAATGGGCCTCAGCTGGATTTCCGTGTTTGCGGCAACCGCCCCGCTCCTTGGTCTCTTGGGTACCGTTATGGGTATGATCGAACTCTTTAACGTGATTACCATGCACGGCACGAGCGATCCGAAGCTTTTGGCAGGTGGTATTTCCATTGCCCTCGTGACGACGGAAGCAGGCCTTATCGTGGCAATTCCGCTGCAACTTTTGCACACGCTTCTCGTGAACATTGCCGATTCTGTCCGTACCCGCATGGAAAAGACGGGCCTTGCAGTTCTTAACGCCATTTGGATTAAGGAAAAGTAATGGACGAATATTCCGTCATCGAAGCGACCATGAGCATCCTGCTGCGCGGCGGCTGGGTGTTGCTCCCGTTGTTCCTCATCGGGTGGCTTGGTTGGTTTTTGATGTTTGAACGTTACGGCTATTATTTGATGCTCAAGGGGCGTTCGACTTCGACGTTCTTCAAGGACTTGGATGCGTTTGGCGAAGAAGCTGCATTTGCGCGATTGAAAAAGCGCCGCTTTGGGTATTTCCTTGCGTTGGTGGAAAATGTTCGCGAGTACCGCAAAGACGGGCCGGTGGCGGTGCGTAATGCCATGCTTGCAACGCGCCATCAACTGGATGTTAGCCTTTCCAAGTCGCTCAAGACGATTGTAACCTGTGCCTCGATTGCGCCCTTGCTTGGACTCTTGGGAACGGTTTCCGGCATGGTGCATACGTTCGAAACGATCCAGAAGTTCGGTTTTGGTAACCCGGTTTTGCTTGCGGATGGCATCTCCGAAGCGCTCCTCACGACGCAGGCTGGGCTTCTGGTGGCGTTCCCGCTGATGCTTGTTTACAACTATCTCGAAAGCCGAGTAGATTCTATTGGTGATTATGCCTGGGGCGAAGCGCTCAAGTACGAAGAACGCTGCTTTGCCAAGGAGGTTGAATGAGTTTTATACGCAAACGTTCGAGAAGCGGTGGTGGCATTGATGTGTCGCCGATGCTCGACATGGTGTTCATCCTTTTGATCTTCTTTATCGTGACCTCGACGTTTACCCGCGAAACGGGCGTGGATGTGACGAAGCCGAAGGCAAGTTCTGCTAAGGAACTCGCCAAGGAAAGCATTTTGATAGGCGTGACCCGCCAAGGAACGATCCACATCAACGAAACTCAGGTGAACCTTTCGACTCTCCAGACCGTGCTTCGCCAGATGATGGCCGAAGCGCCGGACCGCCCGGTGATTATCGTGAGCGACCGTGACGCCCCCAACGGCGTTGTCGTTGACATCCTCGATGAATGTAACTTGGCGAAGGTGAGAAAAGTCTCCATCTCCGCGAATAAGGAGGAGTGAATTTAGTAGACAGTAGACAGTAGGCAGTAGACAGTGAGTCTAACTTCCTACTTCCGACTTCTAACTTCCTACTGCTTATGCTTGATTTTTGTGCTAAATATTTCCGATTCCCGGTGGCGTTTGTGCTCTCGTTTGTCGTGGGCGCGGTGTTCTTCCTTGCGATTCCGGTGATTAACGTGTTGTTTTTTGACAAGGGCGTCAAGACAGAAAAACCTTTGGAAACGGTAACCGAAGTCGAAGTTTTGGTGAGCGAAAAGAAGCAAGAAGTCAAGCAGAAGGTTATCCGCACGGTTGTGAATCCGAATCCGTTTAAGGTTTCGGCGCATATGGGCACTTCCCGCAGTCAGAATTTCCAGATGGATTTGTCGCTTGCTCGTGGTGCTGCTGGCGATGGTGTCGCTGTGGATGCAGGCTCAATGGAAAACGTAATTTACGAGGCTGGCGAAGTGGATGAACAGGCGCAAGTGTTGCGTGAAATTCAGCCGAAGTTCCCGGAACGCGCCAAGAAAATGGGCGTCTCGGGTTACGTGAAAGTATTTATTGTGATTGATGTGAACGGCGATGTTTCGCAGGCCCAGGTGCTGACACAAGATCCGGCGGGCTATGGCTTTGATATCGAAGCGCTCAAGGCTATTCGCCAGTGGAAGTTCTCTCCGGCGCAGTTACGCGGCTTCCCAGTAGCACAAAAAGCTACAAAGGAGTTCCGTTTTGTTAAGTAATTTTAATTACAAATGGGGTTCTTTTTTTAGAATGCTGAAGGTTCTGCTTGAATGCGGGCGGGGCCCCAGCTCGGAGTTGCGAAGGCCGCACGGGCCCCTCCCTGCACCCTCCCCATCCTTGGCCGACGCGAATGCCGTGATGAAAGGTTTATCTCAGAAAGGAATGCTTTCTATTAAGAAACACTTCCTACTTCCTACTGTCTACTTCCTACTGCTCTTTTTCCTTGCGCTGCCTCTCCACGCTGCCGACGATTTCTTCTTCAAGGCGAATGAACTTTATGACCAGGGGCGTTACAAGGAATCGGTGAAGTATTACCGTGCTGCAATTGATGATGGCCGTTATGAACCTTTTGCGTGGTTCAACTTGGGCAATGCCCTTGTGCAGCTTGGCAAAAAAGAAGTTGCGATGGTTGCTTACAAGCGTACTGTCGAGCTCCTCCCGGATTTTGTGAAAGCTTGGATGCTTCTTGGCGATTTGTACTACCTCGCTGAATCTCCGGGCGATGCAATCGCAGCTTACAACCGCGCGATTGAACTCGGAACGGAAACGGACCACATCCATTTTGCCCTTGCGGAATGTTATATGAAAGGCAGCGACTGGACGCTTGCCCAAAAGCATTTTGAACGTGCGCTGGCGCTAAACCCGGACCGCATGGATGCTTGGTACGGCCTTGCTGAAGTCTATGAAAAGCTTGGCGATTACGAATATGCGGTCAAGACGCTCAAAAATGCGCTCCAGATGACAGCAACCGCTGGCGCTGATGTGCATTACACGCTCTCGTATTACTACCGTAGCATGGATTCTACGCGGCTCGCGCTCAATGAAATGGAAAACGGCATCATGATGGATCCCGAAAACGTTTCCGCTCGCCGCTATCTCGCACAGATGTACGTCAAGAATGAATCCCCGTGGATGGCGATTTTCACGCTCGAAGAAGGCCTTCGCCACAAGAAGGGAATTGCGGACTTGAATCTTGATTTAGGGCAAATCTATTTCACGCAAAAGCGCTACGACGAAGCGTTTGAATGTTACATGAAGGCTTGGCGTGCCGGCAATTCTCAGGGCCGCATTGGCGCTGAAAACGTCGGCCACATATTCTCGAACGCAGGCGACACCGAAAAAGCCGAATCCCTCTACGCCCGCATCCGCAACAAGAAATAAATGAAGAAAAACTTTCCGTTTACTCTTCGGGTTCTCGTATTTTTTATTGCATACTTGCTGTTTGCGGTTGTAGCGATTGCTATTGGAGTTACCTTTAAATTTGGGTATGCAGAAGCCGCACTATGGCTTTATTTGCCTCTTGCGGTTCCAATGCTGTACTTGCTCGTCGCTGTTTTTGTAATTGAATTAATCAGAATGTTTTGGGATAAACGAAACACTCCGAACTCGGAAGTTGAATGGCGACAAATGCATTATAACGCAATCGTTGTTAAAGTGCTTAATACAGTTGCCGTAGTTTTCTTTACGCTAGTTGTGGCGTTTACGGTTGTTTGTTCTTTTAAATAGTTTTAACACCCTTTCTTCCGGTCTTGCCAGACGCTTTGATTGAACAGCTGGCCTTCGGAAAGTCCGTACTTTTCT
>CAMJNF010000032.1 GCA_946407235.1 uncultured Fibrobacter sp.
GGGGGTATGGCGATCCCGGCACCCCGGAACTTGTCCGGGGCAGGCTCTGGCCGGGATGACAAAGCGAAAGAGAACTACTTCTCGATAGTCTTGATATCGCCTTGGGCAAAGCGATTGGCGTTGTAGGGGTCAATGTGCACGAGGGCATCGACGACGTTTTCGTTCGAATCGATAAGTAACTGTTCGACTTCTTCGGCCACATCATGAGCATCTTTCAAAGTCATTTGGTCATCGACGACAATATGAACATCCACATGCAGGTCACTCCCAACATAACGGGAGCGTAAACCATGCAAACTGATGACTTTCGGGTGTGAAAGTGCCAAATTCTTCAAATTTATAAGAACTTCGGGATTGGCACCGCGGTCCACAAGCTGGCGAAGCCCCGGAGCAGCAATTTCTATCGCGGAATGCATAATAAAAAATGCCACAATCAACGCTCCGACGGAATCAGCAAACCACATCTGCGGGAGCAAAATGGCAAATACAACCGCCACAAGTACCGGAATCGAGCTAAAAGAATCGCTACGGTGGTGCCAAGCATTCGCTTCAAGAGCCTGACTGCGAATACGGCGACCAGCGTTTCGCGTATAGCGGAACAAAACCTCTTTCACGATAATAGAGGCAAGAGCCATAATGGCAACGGGCACTTCCGGGCGAGAAACCACCCCTGCCAAAAGCGCCAAAACGGCATTATAGCCGATCCCGACGCCCACGGCAGCAACAGCAAGACCAATGCCAATCGTAATTACCGTTTCGAAACGCCTATGACCATATGGGTGTTCAGCATCGGGCGGTGAATTCCAGAAATGACTCCCGACAATCACGGCAACATCTGTCACAAAATCAGACGCACTGTGTACAGCATCTGCAACGAGCGCTTGGGAATTCCCGAAAAAGCCCACGACAAACTTGGCAACGGAAAGAGCGGCGTTCCAGCCAAGCCCTACCCATGTCACCTTGCGGACTTCTGCACTATCGTCTTTTTTGCGTACGCGAGTCATGCCCCTTAAGCTAGAAAATTTGCAACCTTATGAGCCCCATATTCATCAAAATTGCTGTAATAAAAAATCAATGTTTCTATTTTTCCAATGCTTATGAAAAAACTCTTGAAAATCATCATCGTTATAGCCATTTTGGCAGGAGTCGCCCTCGGCGTCAAGTCATTCTTCTTTAACGGAGATGCAACAAGCCAGGTTGGCGCCCTCATCAGCACCAAGGTGGTCACAGATACCATCAAGACAACAATTTCGGCAACAGGAACGTTAGAGCCAGTCGATCAAGTAGAAGTCGGTACGCAGGTCTCTGGTGATATAGCCAAAATCAACGTCGATTTCAATTCCAAGGTCAAGAAGGGCCAAGTCATTGCAGAACTCGACAAATCTAAACTGCAATCCACTTTAAAGCAGACGACAATTTCGTACAAGAGTGCCGAAAACGATTTGAACTACAAACAAAGCACTTACAACCGCATCAAAAAACTCGCCGAAAGCAGAAGCGCCAGTGCAGTCGAGCTGGAACAGGCCGAATACAACCTGAACGCAGCCAAGCTTTCCGTCGAACAGCGCAAGAACGAAGTTGCACAGGCCAAGTTAAACTTGAGCTATGCAACCATCAAGAGCCCTATTGACGGTGTCGTGTTAAAGCGCGCTGTCGATGTCGGTCAGACCGTTGCCGCCTCTATGAGTACACCGACATTGTTCGTGATTGCAAAGGACTTGAGCCAAATGAAAGTCATGGCCGCCGTTGACGAAGCAGACATCGGACAAGTGAAGCAAGGCCAGCGAGTCACATTTACCGTCGATGCATTCCAGAACGATACGTTCCACGGCACCGTACAGGAAGTCCGCTTGAACCCGACCACGACAAGCAATGTGGTAACCTATACAGTCGTCATCACAGCAGAAAATCCAGAACAAAAGCTTTTGCCGGGCATGACCGCCACCTGCACTATCGTCACTCAAGAAATTACGGATGCCGTAACGATTCCGGTCAAGGCACTCAAGTTCACGCCAGCCGCAGGAACCCCGATGATGGATCCGAAGGATATGCCGCGTCCGGAGCGCCCGAAGACTGCTGAAGCAGGAGACAACTTCCCGCCACCGCCTCCAGGCATGGGACCGGGTAGCGCACCGGGTACAGGCGCCAAGAAAAAGCACAAGAAGCCGAAGCTCGAAGGCGATCACGTATGGATCAACATCAATGGCAAGGCAGCTCCGCGCCGCGTAAAGACAGGCCTTAGCGATGGAGTGAACGTACAAATCCTCAAAGGGCTCAGTGTTGGCGACTCCGTCGTGACAAGCCAGGAAACCATTTCGGCCAAGGGCAACAGCAAGTCCGACGCCGCAAGCCCGTTCATGCCGCAGAGACCGGGGAAAAAGAAGAAATAGTTGGCAGAACTTAGTTGGCAGAACTTAGTTGGCAGAACTTAGACAGTAGAGCTTAGATAGATTGCCGCGCTTCACTCGCAATGACGTGGGAGGCGAATACAGCGACAAGTTTACTTGTTCATTGTTGAAGCGAACCAGTCATACACTCTGCGCAATGACGTTTTTCTAAGTTCTAAGCTCTAAGTTCTATCACTCACTCTCCAAGCACATATTTTAAATAAACATCCAAAAGCGTTGAGCCCCAGAGATAAATAATCGGGGCGGCAATCGCGAGGAACGGGCCAAACGGAATTTGCCCGTTTTCTTCGTTTTCGGGCGCATTTTTATTTTTTGCAGCCCTTTCTGCGGCTTTGTTTTTAATCATTCCGTACGGGACCATCACCAAAATTCCAAGCAAGGCCGCAACCAAAAGCGTCTCCACGGCACCAGTAATGCCCATCAAGGCGCCATAACCAGCCAATAACTTGACATCACCAAAACCCATCGCATCTTTCTTGAGCACTTTAGTCGCAATCCAGCCGAGCAAATAAAGCCCGCCGCCAGCAACAACAGCACCAAGCAAGCTCTGGAGCGGCGTAATGCCACCCGGCACAAGCGAAATCAAGAGGCCCGCAACAATTCCGCCCACCGAAATGGAATCGGGAATGAGCTTGTACTTGCAATCCACCGCACACACGGGGTATGCTCCAAGCAAAAGCCAGAACATCGCGGCAGCATTCGCCCAAGTTTCAGCAGACAAAACCGGCTGCGTCAAATCCGTTCCAAAACCAGCCGCCGAGTAAAGAGCCAAAGCACCGAGCAAACCGCAAAGGCCCTCACCAATAGGGTAAATCACACTAATAGGTTGTTTGCAGCAAGCGCTCTTGCCTCGCAACCAAAGCCAACCGACAATCGGCAAGTTATAGCGAATCGGAATCCTCTTTTTGCAAAGCGGGCAATGCGAAGGCGGGTTAATCAGCGAAATTCCACGCGGCATACGGTACACAATAACGTTATAGAAGCTGCCGACACAGGCGCCAAAGCCAAAAAATACGATCAACCAGTACCAAAGTGGAATTTCTTGCATAAAATCCTCGTCTTTTTCGGAATATAATTATAATTTAGTTAAACATTTATCTAATACTGGGAGATCCCTTAATGAATATTGAAATTGCCGCTATTTGTGACGCCGCCACTGCAAACGATATTGGTGGACGCATGAACATCCTTGGTGCTTTTGACCGCATTTTCGCAAAATTTCCGCTTGTGATTCCGCAGTGCTCAGCCGCATTCCGCTTGCGTTACCAGCGCTCCGAAGCGGGCTCGCATCAACTGAGCCTCTCGATTGAAGATGTAGTCGGCCACCCGATTGTACCACCGATGCAGTCCGAAATCGAACTCCAGCCGGTCGCACCGGGATTTGACACCGCCGCAGTCAACATGATTCTGAACATGCAGCGCCTGCAGTTCACGCGCCCGGACAAGTACATTGTACGCCTGATTGCCGATAACGAAGAACTCGCGGCACTCCCGCTGTACGTGCTCGAAGACCCGCGCCTCGCCCAGCAGAATCAACCGCCTCAGGCCGACGACACGAACGTTGACGGAAGGGCGTAGTTAGACGAAAGAACGCCCGCGAATGCGGGCTACAGACGAAAGACGAGAGACGCGTAAACGAGATTCGCGTCAAAGTCGCAGTAGGAAGTGGTTAGTGATTAGGACTATCAAAAACTAACTGTCGCCGGGTATCAAAGCCCGGCGTTTTTTCTATTTTATACCTTAACGGATTCCTTCGCTCGGAATGACGTTTTTAAACAATCATTTTTATCTTAATAAAATGCACTCTACTTTTAAAATATTCATTCCGTTCATCGTTGCAGGCCTTACCGCTTGCAGCGGTATCAACGACAGTTGGGAAGTCAAAGGCGGTGGATTTTTCAAGTACAGCATCAATAACGAAGCCGAAACAACGCAAGAACTCGACAAAAACGATGTCGAAATTCCATTTATACGCAACCACCACCATTACCTGCTGCTAAAAATTCCGATGAAAAGCAGCGAGCGCCAAGACCAGCTCAGCATTATGGTCAACGAGCCAAAGCTCGGCAAAAACAGCGTCGTTCCTGGCTACACATGGATTCAAGTCCAAGGTTCCCCCAAGGCGCTCCTCAAAGGCGACAGCAATTACGTTTCGATTGACCAAAAAGACGATACCAAATGGACGGCGACCGTCAACTTGCATTTCGAGGACTGCAGGCAGGGAAAATGCAACGACAGCCTCCCCCCAATCCTCCTCAATGGCCGTATGCACTACTGGATTGCAGAAGACGATAGGTAAAGAAGAATATTTGCGAAAAAATTTTTTCAATTTTAACGCAAGCACCCTTGACAAGCGTCCAATCTTTTTCTAATATTGGGCTACCTTAATGGTCGATTAGCTCAGTTGGTTAGAGCGCTACCTTGACATGGTAGAGGTCACAGATTCGAGTTCTGTATCGACCACTGAAAAAATCCTCGCTGAAAAGCGAGGATTTTTTTTTAACTAGCTAATTCAACCAACTAAAGCAACACGCAAAAAGCCGATGGAAAACCCCATCGGCTGGCAAGTTAGATTACGATATCGCAATCAAGACATTTAAAAAGACATAGATCTCTGCCTCCTAAACGTATATGCAGACTTTTCAAGAGCCGAGGTAAAACTCTTTGCAGACCGCGATATTGATTTACCGCGTGAATAGCAACTATCAAATTTCAAAGAATGCCTATCTGCAAAAGTATCACCATAACTCAAACTACGGCTTCTCATGATTCTGGAACCTTCTTCCGGAATCCTCGTTCCATTCGTTGTTTCCGTAAATGAATGTTGTCCAATTCCATGGCTCGCAGAAGGACTTTCGACAGCAACCGCTCCATTCACGTCTGCATTCACGCGCAAATCCTGACCACGCATTGCGTTATCGCCTGGCGGTAATTCGGGTCCGTCACCTCCCAAATTCACTTCATTTGTGGTTTGAACGCTTATAGCATCTTCCCCAACACTTCCTGATGGTGGCATGGGATTATCCCCGCCAGCACCTCCGCCTCCATGACCACCACCGTCTTGCGCCTCGGCCATTGTCCCATGCGAATCCGGCTTAAAGGTCTCGCCAATGCATGACGTCAACAGCCCCGATCCAATTCCAGCAAAAGCACTCGTTATTATGCTATCAGCAGTAATCGGAGAATCCGTTACACCATCATAAGTCAATGTCCCAGCAACACCAACGGTCGCATTTACCGTACAATTAGCTGCAATTTTAGCGGCCGTTTTTACAGAGCCTGCAACCCCTTCCGCAATTTTACCCAAGAACTTTACCGCGCCTTGTTCAGCAGGCCCAGCTAAAGCGCCAAATCCAAGAACTAGCCCCTGCGCGACAGATCCAAGAACCATTTTTACCGTAATCGGCTCTTTATCGCACGCCGCAGTTACCAGATTTCCAGCCACCGAGCCGACAATACCTGCAGCCGCATTTACAACAAATGATGCAGCTAGAGATGCATCAGCAGCAACCATAGCCGGGAAGGCCGCCCCCATCGTGGCCACAGTCGCAACAGTTCCAATAATCCCAACGACAGCTCCAAGCAGAACGCCCCACCAGCTATCTCCTTCAGGATCGATTCTGTTGATCGGATCATTTCCGCAGAAGCAATACGGAGAATCACTACTATCATTAGGATCTACGCTGTAAAAACGGCCTGTTTCAGGATCGTAGAAACGGTATGCAGAATAGTAAAGTCCGGTTTCCTTTTCCTTGCCGTACCCGTTGAAACCAAACTCCATTTCGCCTACAACTGGAAGTTCCTTGCCAAACGGCGTATAATGCGAAATAGCAACAGCGTTTCCATGTTCACTAATAACATGTGGCGAGCCCAAATGGTCGGTAGCAACATCCTGAATTTTATCTTTTCCGATGATTGTCCTTAAGCCAAATTGGCCATACACATATTGTTCTCTTTGATCATCAGAAATACGGATTTTTTCGGACAACCTATTATTGTGGTAAAGATAAACAGTTCTATCCTTATTCGCCCCAGTTTTCAGGATTCGATTTCCCGTTGTATCGTAAAGGAGGTTATAAGATGTATTCTCTGTCTGCACAAAAACTGGCTTTCCAAATTCATACCGTATTTCTTGAATCTTTTTCCCTGTCGCAGATTTCACACTTCCGTCGGCATCATATTTGAACTCATCATCACCGGCACGAACAAGTTTATTCGTATTTTCTTGATAGATATAATCTTTTATTCTATCACCCATACTCATGCTTAAAATATTACCGCTGTGGTCATATTTCAATTCACGAATACTGATTTCTTCTAGATACTTATCGCCATCATAGCACTCTGCCGAACGGAGCCTGCCAAATTCATCGTATTCCACTAAATACCGGACAGAATTCGGCACGCCATCCACATATTCCTTCAACTCAACCGTAAATTCCTTGATTCGGGAGCCGTCATACTGGATTTTTTCTCGCAATAGCGGTGATTGAATTTCCTTGATCCACCCCGCAGACGTGTATTGATACCGAGTCGATCCGTCTTCCGTTTTAGCTTCACAAAGCATGTCATTGGCCGTATAGGAAAATTCCGTTTTTCTCTTTCCATCAGCAAGGACTTCTTCTTTCATTCTGCCGCTAGCATCGTAGACGAAATTGCTCTGTTGCCCTGAAGTATTCTTTACCGACACTACCTGATCTTGATTATCATAGTTGCATTGTTCAGTGAAGATTTCTTCGATTCCTGGAATTTGAATAGACTTGTTCGTCAATCTTCCGTCATCATCGTACTTGTACGATTCGGTAACACCTTCAGCCCCATCTTCTGCAAAGACGCAAACTTTAACCGGATTCAAAATAGACCCAGGTTCAGAAAGGCTTGTACCATACTCATAGGTTCTCATAACATGGGTTTCGTTATTTGGATATTCCGCGTCATTGACATGAGCGACCAATTCTTCCCATGGAATGGTGCAGATTCCTTCCTCAATTATACAATGGAATTCGTTGTATTTTTGGTACAAAGTCTTTCCTTGTTTTTTCATTTCAGGAGTCTGCACAAAGCGCTTTTCTTTTCTGTCATTATACGCATAGCGGAATTCGTCATCTTGATCGGGATTTTTCTGGGCAATAAGATTTCCACTATAATCAAACCACTTCGTCCGAATCGCCAATTCATTTCCATCGAAATACGCTGGCAAATAGTCCCGCTGAATACGCAAGGTTCCCTGATATGTATTGCATGTTGCAGATACGATAGCCGAGGATTCGCCAAGCATAGCGTTTGCGACTTGCTGTTTCTGAGTATTCAAAATGGATACGGTCTTTTTTCCATCTGGAGACAGGCTCACTTGATAGAAATAGTTTTCCTTCTTTAAGGCAACTCCCGCAACATCGACGGGTTCATACGAAATTTTAGTGGTCTTCCGTTGTTCCTTTTCTATCGCAGGATTAATGGACAAATCTGCTCCAGGCAATCCGCTTTCGAGAACCCTTCCTAAAGGAGAGTCTTCGTAAGTTTGTCCCACATACGGGAAACCATCATCTTCAGGATAAGCATCCGCAATCATTCCTGTCATTTTCTTTGTCACAGAATCCAGCACTGCAAAATTTTCTTGATAGCCATAAGACAGGCCTTTGAAAACAGCAGGCTTAGTCTGCGCAATGACTCGATTCTCATCATCATAGAAATACTGAGTAACGGTAATCTCATCTTCTTGATACATCTGCCCTTGCTGTACTTTACCCGCAGAATTCAGATATTGCACACCAAACGAAGCTCCTGTTCCGTAAACAATATTGGAATAGACCGCCTTACCTGTCAAAACAAGATTGACTTCATCCAATAACGTATTGGAATCGGCGGAGAATAAAAATTCTCCGTTAAAGAAGAACAGGACTTTTCTTCCGACAATCAGGAGCCACTCGCCATCACAGCCCTGTCCAGCTAATTTCTGGCTATTTCCGTCAATGGTCAGATTCCATGAATTGTCCACATAGCACACTTCTGCATTGCCAAAAGCAAGATGGGTTTCTTCATTTCCTCGGACATCGACATAAACAGCAGACGAAAGCGTCGACTTTGTAGGATTCTGTAAGCAAGCCTGAACGGATTCACGTTCATTCCGTTCGTAAAACACATTTCCGGAGAGACTGATATTCAATTCTGAATTCAATGTTTTTTCGGATTCGTGATAGCGCGCATTTCTACGATAGAATGGGATCGTCAACGAGCATTGCTTTTCATCTATGGATCCAATAGCGTAATTCCTGCGGTCATAAATTTGCCGAGACATCTTACCATAAGAAGAAACACTGGCATCCAAGTATCGATCTTTATACACCAAAACCATTGGCGGATAGAAGAACGGCGCAATGCAGAGGATATCTACATAGGCATCTTCATCAGAATCATTCACAAATGAAATTTCTGCATTCTGCTTTTCTCGGACAGTGACCTTCAAAATACGATTTTTCCAGCCATTCCATTCTTTTTCCAAGTTCTCCGAGACAACGATGGCATCGCCACCAATCTCAATCCTTGCATTTCCAACGCTCCAATAAGAAACCATGTATTCACCAGATTCCAGCATTCGCTTGAATCCAGAAAGAAATTCGCCGCTTCGAATTTTCAGCGAAGAAGATCCGGCTACCGAATTTTCACTTGAAACATGAGAACTCCATACTTCAGGTATGGTTTCGTATGATTCAAAGGAACAGATAAAGTATCGGTCAGATTGGATTTCTGTATTCGTAAGACTTGCTATTTCGTACAAGCCGTTATCACTATACAGTTTTGAATCTATAATATCCGATTGCATTTTCTGCTGGATTACATCGCCATCAAGGCTGACCATCTGCACCTGGTGCTGAACAGTCCATTCATCATCTTTACAATCGTTGCCTTTCCACAGTAATTGTCGAGTCGGAACCATGACTTTTCCCGACCGACCATCAAACGAACCATAGTCATGACGGTTCAGCTGCACCGTTTGGAAATTTTCATCATTTTGTGCCCATTCGTCTTTCGCTTCTCCGGTTTCTGTCAAGCGATTCTGATAGGTCAACACTGAATAATCACACGCAGCAGGCTTAATTGTTTGTTTCGATGTATTTTTATTTCCAAAGACATCATAAGAAGAAACCTCCGTTTCTCGCCTTTCACCGCTAAAGCCGTCCATTACCGTTGTATGAACAGACTTGGTACCACCTTGATCTGTTTTTACCGTCATGGATTCCATAACGTTTCCATAAATAGTATGGGTACGTTCCGCTTCGGGAGCATCAGCGACTTTCCGCACAATAGAATATTGGAATTCCGTTTTCGAAAGGACATGTCCATCCTTGTCACAAACAGATGTTCCCAACAACTGACCGTCTAATGTAAATTCATCTCGTACGTTTTCTTCGGGCAATACATTCGCAAGCGAATTACAATATGAATATCGTGTGTATCCCTTGTCTGTTTTTCCCGATTGATACACATCTACTTCATAGTACTTTGCATAGATTCCGGAATCATCACAAACCGCTTTATCGTTGTTGTAACTATACGTTTTCCCGCTTTTTACAAAGCCATCGTCTGCCATAATTGAAGAGGTTTGATAGTTAGATACGGAATCTTCATAACTATCCCCTGTATTTACATAAATCCAAATACTTTGATCTTTCTTTGTTGTAAATACATTTGATCCATCCGGGAGATCGGGCAACGAACCTTCCAAATTATTGACTTGCTGGGAAGCAACTCCATTGACAATTCGAAGGTATTTTGAGAATCCTTGATCATCCTTGAACAAGATTGAGTTTCCCATATTCAAGACGGATACCGATTGGCAAGAAGGAAGTTCCGCAAAAACTCGCTGGAACGGATTCTGGTCAAAAAGATCATACACATGTCGATCAAATGTCGCTATATGACCTGTAATGGTCGGAACATACCGTGTAGTATCAATTTTTTCTGGATTTTCCTGATAAAGTCTAACAGGTCTAAGCGTCTCGAAATTTTCATTTTTTTCTGGATTAAACAGCAATGCCTGAGCAAGAACTTCCTTCTGCGTACCGTCTTTGATGCGGCTTTGAATCAAGCAGTTCTTTCCTAACGCATGTAAAACAACGCCTTCACTCATGTCAAACTGGTTTACGTTCAACGAGTTATTTTCATGAACCTTAGATCCATCGTATACAAGCAAAGAACCACCTATTAAAATCATGTTGCCATTCACAACAGGATTCCAAAGATTATAACGATCGTCCCAAATACTTGTATTGCAGTTCATGCTATAGGACTTTTCAAACAATTTGGTAAAGCTATCCGAAACAGTCCAAACATGAAGATCATAATAGTACGCTGTTGTTTCTGAACGGGTCACATTCGCCAAAGCGCAAATTTTTCCAGAATAAGTTAGAGCAGCAGCCAATTTCTTTTCGGCATCATTATGCAAAATCACATTTTGCGGAAGTTTAATTTCGGCAGTTTGGACCCACGTTCCATAACCATCCAAACTGAATGTACTCAGCTTGCTTTTCTTATATCCTTGAACACCCTGAATGTCATAATCAAGCAACGCGTAATCAAAACCATTCATCGCCACTTGATACGAATGCTTTGGATCCAGCTTTTGCTCAACCTTACTTGTTGTTCGATGCAAAAGATCATAAGTATACCGCACCATCTTGGAATTTTTCTGATCTATAACAATCAGCCAATTGTCTTGCGCATAGACCAAACAATGTTCTGAGCAACTTGAATCGCAGACTTCAGTTGTCCACCCTCCAATGACATCCGGATTTTGGCGATACCAGACAATTTGCGTATTATGGAAAGCAGGCTGTCGGTCATACAATACAATGCTATTCTGTAATGGAATCGCTTCCGTTGATTCGGTCCACGCTCTTGGCAGTTTATTATCGGGCATCCATTTTTGGAATCTTCCGACCCACTGATATATTTCGAACTTAGACTGAACTTCGTTATACAAAAGAATGGCAGAGAACTGATTACCATTCCATATTTTCTGCTCCGCAAACTTTTCAGTCGATATTTCGTATTTTCTGGAATTGCATTGCGGAAGTTCTTTCTTTGTGTACTGATATTCAACTTTAGTTCCTGCGGGCGTCAAAACGGACTTGAGCGCACCGAGATTATTCTGCTGTTCCGTCTCATAAGTAAACTCACATGGAGGAACGCAACCCCCTTTAGCCAACTTGCGTTCAATGGATGTCAGCAAGCGTTTGGCAGTTCCACCAACAGCCTTTGATTTTCCAAACAAAGTCTTGATATCGTAATGGAATATGATTGTTTCGATTAACTCTTGATCTGGACCAGATGTAGTTATGCTGCTTAAATATTTCGTTTCAAATCTGGGTTGATCACATTCGACATCCTTTATTGGCTTCGAGTCATATGGATGACTCGGATTGATATACTCCTTATATTCATTGTTATATACTTTATCAGCATATTTAAACTTTGACGAAAAGCCGTAAGAATCAACTATTTCTGACAAATAGCACTCTCTAGTGTATGGCAAACCATTTTTACTTACATATCCCATTTCCTGGCAATAGCGATATGAAACATGATTTCCCCAAACAGTTTCTTCTCTAGAAAGGTTCCACGCTACAACAGCATGTTCCTGATCTTTATCATTTGCCGATGATATAACCTGACCATGATAATGAACAATGTACTGTAATTCACCAGTTTCACCTGTTCCACCATAAACCCTTCTAATCCCGTTTTTATCCGTCACATACCAAACTTCAAATCGTGGGAAATAGACAATTTTTGAAAAATCATAATTAGCAGGTTCAAAGTTTATACCATGGTAATAAACTTCATACTCATCATCCTGCTTAAATTCTACAGCGAGTTCAAAACGTTTGACCTCATCAATGATTACAAAACGCGCTCCATCATGTTCGATCTTCGAGCCTTCTGTAACAGTAACACCCTGTTCCGCCAACAACTGCGAAAGACGTCCGGACACACTCCTTTTTTGGATTTCTGCTGCACATTCATTCTTTAGCACAGCCACAATCCACTTGTAATCGGTATGATATAATTGGCAGACACCGCCATCTATGCCACTATAAAAGAATCGAGACCTCTCTGGCGGTTGAATAACATCGGAATTTTCACGAGAAATGACGGAATACCCGAAATTCCACCCTAAGCCAAGAATTCCACAGGGTTCATTAACATTATCCGTTCTGCTTTTTCGATCTGTATTGCTTGAATACGTTGCCGAAATCTGAATCCCAATTCCATTTTTCTTTGGAATTCCTGTTACCAGCGGATAATCAAACATCGTTTCTCCGCGGAATAAATTTACAGACGAATGGAATTCTCCTGCTGAAAATCCATCATATTGAGCTACATTTCCCTTTTGTTCATTGATATTATTCATTTCGCCCTCTTTTTTTATATAAAACGGATACTTTATTCAAGTATCCGTTATTGTTTATCGTTCTTTGAACTACATCTCCGATACGTTTATGATTGGGGCAGTTCCATTTCGACCATCATTACCAGGAGCGCCATTTGCGCCAACGGATTGACCATTGCTTCCGTTATTACCATCTGATTGATGCTTGCCGCCCGTGCCCTTAGCGCCACCTTCTCCAACAGCACCACCAATGCCCTTAGCACCGCCCTTGCCGCCTTCAGAAAGGTTCGTCACAATATTAACCATATTCGGATTTTTCCCGACAAATACATTCACGGTACCACCGCAGCCACCATCGCCGCCATTACCACCGTTACCGCCATCGCCGCCATTACCACCGTTACCACCATTGCCGCCGTCAGAGCCTTCGCAACCGGTGTCACAGCCATCGCCGCCTTTACCGCCATTACCACCTTTACCGCCATCGCCGCCTTTACCACCATTGCCACCGTCACCCGGTTTTGCCAATATCGTAAGTGGATCATTCAAATCTTTAATTCTAATCGTTGCTGCCAAGACACTCTGACCATTTTGACCGCTAGTACCATCTCGACCAGCTTGACCAGGAGCACCATTCTGACCATCCTTTCCGTCATCGCCAGCAATTCCCGGAGACCACACACTACCATTTACACCATCTGCACCATTATTACCAGCAGAGCCATTACTGCCATTAGAACCATTGGCACCGTCTCGTCCAAAAATTCCAAAATCATAATATGCATGCGGTGCGCCTGGAACCATAACCTTTTTCAAAGAACCAATTGTAAGATTCAATACCTTACCACGGCAGACAATGCTAGATCCACTTTCCATTGTCAAAGTGCCAATTTCAAGATTAATGTTGCCATCAGGATATTCATTGGACAGATTCCAACACGTACCCTTCTTCAAAACCTTATCTCCAATCTGATAACTTCCTACAGACATGGGCAAAACAGTAGAGAGCACTGTTTGTTCTTTCTCAGTAAGTTCCTTGCCTTCCCAAATTCTGTTTGCCATCATACCAAGAATACCTTCACCGAAATACATATTTTTCGCGAAGTTTTTCTTCAGATACGCAGCAGCGTCGTCTTTATTCTGCAAGTTGATAATGGTTTTGTTTGTTGTTTGTTCCATGTTTTTTTACCTCTTTTGGTTTGTTGTTTTTTTAGGGAAAATTCGATTAATCCTTTATTCTAAAGCCATTGATAAATACCGCAGCCTTGGGTCTTGTTCGTCCATGAAGGCCTTCTTTTCCGTCCATTCCTGCAGATCCATCAACACCGCCATGGCTTCCGCCATGTCCACCCAAGCCTCCCTTTCCACCTTTGCCTCCAGCACCACCAAGTGCAGGAAACACATGAACATTCACATGTTCTTTAGCCTGAACTTCTATGTATATATTGGAAGAAATACCACCATTGCCGCCACGGCCACCATTGCCACCATTGCCGCCATTTCCACCATTGCCACCGACACCCTCCGGGAATTCTTCGGTCAATGTACGATAAGCCGCACCCGGATCAGCGCCATCGCTACCGTTACCGCCATTGCCGCCATTACCACCATTGCCGCCACATCCGCACTTGACAACAATTTCTAAAGGACGAACGCCTGTAATTTCTCTTAGATTGAGTTCAGCGATTTTTACAGCACCGCCACAATACCCCTGTTCTCCACGCAAACCATCGCGACCATCACCGCCTGCAGCGCCATCCAACCGTCCCAAAGGTTCTCCTAGATAAAACGATCCAAAAACCGATGGTTCCATTGGCACATTAACAGTCTGCATGGGTTTAATTCCATCATTTCCATCCGCTCCACAACGTCCATGAAAAGATCCATGGTAAGATTTGTCATACGAGAAATCAGTCGGAAGAATTTCAATTTTTCCACCCTTGTTTACCAAATGCTGGCATACAATGACAAATAAATTTCCACGAACACGAACGACTGAATTTGGATTAAGCACCAATGTTTCAACATTCAGTATAGAGATTACATCATCTCCATTCCCGCGATTCCAATCTGCACGATTAGCCGTCAAGTCAAGACATTCTCCAGCCTCCACCACAATTTCTTTACCACAAACAAACTGTATGGGAATGGGAACATGCTTGTTCATACCAGCAACATCATACTCCGTGAATTCGCCATCGGCAAAAATGAAAGCTTCTATGCGATCGTGAATTCCTTGACCGATTTTGCCATGCGCCTTGATATTATCAAAGAAGGAAGCTGCTCGAACACGCCGCATTTCATCTGTAGCCCTAGAAACTTTTTCTCTAAGTTCTTCTACAGTTTTTCCGCCCGTTTTCTTGATGACAAGCTTTCCCGAATCAATTTCTTGCCGTGTAACGCCAAATTGTTCTGCTGTTCTATAAAATTCTTCCAAAATAAAATCCTCTTCTACTTTTTTGTTATTTCGTTCTTAAAATCAAGTTGTCAAAAAGATACCTTCACAAAAGCGTAAACGTCAATCACCCAACAGGCCTAATCTTTTATGACTAATCCAAATGGATTATACTCCAAACAAACAAATAATCCTTTGTTAAAAACAAAGGAACAAAAAGACAAAAAAAAGAACGCCCATTTTGAGCGTTCCCTTTTTTAAAATATTTTATCTGTAACGATTAGAGATTTTGATCGTACCATTCGTTATCGCAATGGACTTTTGCAATACCAAGCTTATTGACATTCGTCAAATGTTTGACTAAATCATTTGGCGTTACAAACAGAGCCTGTTGTTCTCTCGCGATTTTCATCATTTCCGCAAAGGACGGTTTTTCACCCTTAACAAAGGTGGTAAACGCTTCAATAACATCCTTAATAGCACGGACAATGTCTACGACAATGGAGAGTTCACCGCCCATCAAAACAGGAAGTGCATTCGTTTTATCCAAAAGCTGTTTTTTCAAATCGGCCAGGATGTCTTCTTTTGAACGAAGCTTTGTTGCTTTCAAAAGGGCTTTATTTGCAGCAAAATGGTTCTCGAAATTTTCACCGTACGTCGTAGCATATTCATCGAACAAATCAAACAGTGATACGCTCGGGCTTGCGTTCTTTGCGCCCAAAAGTGCATGTTCCTTGAAACCAACGTCGCCATCTTTCACATCCAACTTGAGGTTAGGATGTTCCTTGGATGCATCCAAATAGCACTGGTAAACAAACGAAGAGCAAACCATGGTATGCTTGCCAGAAGTCTTCTGCTGTTCAATAATGGTTTTGAGTTCGGCAGCCACCAAGCACAAAAATTCTACGACAGGCCTAGAAATCCACTTTTTCGAGATTTTCTTCTTGAAAACGAGAATCAAGCCCAAAAGAATCAAGTCCGAGTACGGATAAGGCAGATCCTGGAGCACGTAATCCTTAGCAATCGGCACAACCGGTTCAACACCGTTTGGACCGGCATCCTTGTGGCGCAACACATAAACTTCACGACCACTAACCAAGTCTTCAATCATTTTACGAGAATGGATTCCGTCTCCACCGGATTCGGCGAGAACGTTATCCTTATTTTGAAGGAACAAGGCTCCGTGAGAAACATCAGAACCGCCCGTCAATTCCATGATAAGAAAACTGACAGGGTCCCGAGAATCACCTTTAAATCCCAAAATGTCGCCGGGAAGAAGCTGATCTAAAGTAATGGTTTTGAGTTCTTCGTTTACAACGTCGTTCATTTTTTATCTCCTTGTAGTTTACCTATAACTTACATTATTACTACACCTTTCCAATAGCCCAAATGGATTATTTTTTAGGGTTAACGTTTCGAGAAAGCGCGTTCAATCATGGATTCAATTTCTTGCCGGCGTTCCGGTTTGACGCCATTCAAAAGCTTTGTACAATTCGCAATTTTAAAGTCTGGATGGTATTCATACAACATATTCTTGTATTTTTCAACAGAATCCCAATCATCCTTGAGCGAACGACAAACTATTACAAACAACAACGGATAGAAGCTTTCTTCGCGGATATAAGCCGCACGCATGGCATATTTTTCACATTCATCATATTTTTTCGACAAGAAATAGACAAACGAAGTCGGTATAATTTGGTTGGGATCGTTTTCCAAATCCGGGAAGTAGCGTTCGTATTCATTAATGACTTCAAGCGCCTTGGATTCCTCGCCCAAAAGCAAGTACATTTGCGAAAGAAGCGTTATGGCCCAAACATTTTCAGGATTGGCCTCTGTAACTAACAGCAAATATGTAACCGCATCTTTTTTATTCCCGACAAGGATGCTCAAAAGAGCCATCATGAGCCTTGAATAGTCCGAATAAGGCTCGTCATGCATGGAGGTAGTTGCCAATTCCTGTATTTTACCAATATAATCCTGTATCTTGACCCACGACTCCATAATGGCCATATAATAAAGCCGCACAAGCGTAAACTTCAAGAATGTATTAGCCGCCCCCTTCTGGAGTAACGCAAGCAAATCACATTCGCATTTATGCCAACTTTCACGATTTCGACAATTCAATTTGTAATTCACATAGGCGCTAACAAACCACCAACTCGGTTCCTGGCTTTTTCTTTTTTCGTAAGATTGCGCTGCTGTAACAAGCATTTGCCGATACAATTGCATCGTCATCTGATTCGAAAGAAATTCGATATCGGCATGTTCATCAATTTTTTGGGAATACACCCAAATAATTTGCGTCATATTGCCGTTATAAAGAGACAGATAAAGGCTTGGCTTTGGGTCTTGCGTTCCTGTCAAAACAATTTGATACGTGACATTTCCATCTCTCGACTCTCTAGATGCACTTTGAATTTGAAACAAATGATACCGATGGAGGTTCTGCGTCAGCAAAAAAGTGAGCATATTCATTTGCGGATTATCAAAGTTCTCCCTTTTAACAATGAGGAGTTTGATTTCCGGGATTTGTTTTGCATCATCACTTTCCTCTGTCACGTCTAGGGAAGCCGCTTCAGTCCTGTTGCTCACGTCCATAATCTTGTATATTTTCGCAAGATGCACTTTGACGGTGTTAGCCGATATATTCAACGCCTTACAGATTTCAACATTTGTCAGCCCCTTACGCACTAAAGAAAGTATTTGTTTTTGTCGAGCCGTAAATTTTTGCTTCGGAGTAGAATTTTCCATATTCCTTTTCACACTGGATCCGTTTTAAAAACGCAAATTCCCATACAGGATTCCACACAAACAAAGGTTCTACGCGCCTCTGTACAATGCTAACAACTTAAAAAGATAAAAACTTAATTAAACCACCGGCATTTGTGAACGAGTTTTTACAAATAGCTAAAGTGAATACAAAAAAAGCCCGGGGATTACCCGAGCGAATTTTCGTAGATAGCGCCCCCGGCACGGTGACCGGGGTGACATTATTTAATTACTTAGCAGTGGAATCAACCACAACCTTTGCGGCAGAGTCAGCCGAGATGGCGACAGTGGCCGGTTCAGCGATTGTTTCGGCCGGAGCAGCAACTTCGGCAGGCTTTGCATAAACAGGTGCGGCAGGAGCCGGAGCAGCGGCAGCCGGAGCAACAGCAACTTCAGCCGGATCTTCGAAGAAGTTCACCTTGGAAAGACCGAACATCATGACCCAAGAGAGAACAAGACCGCCGATACCCATCACGATACCTGTGATAGCCATGCCACGTGTATCCGTGTAACCGGTAGCGTGAGCAAGTGCGTTAGGCGGCGTAGAAATCGGAAGGCACATACCGAGGGAGCTTGCAAAAGCAACAGCGACCATCAAGGAGGTCACGCCACCGAGCGGAGCGAGGTTTTCCTTGCAGCTCACAGCCACGACGATGAAAATCGGGACGAGCAAGCTTGCGGTAGAAGTGTGGCTCATGAAGTTTGCCATGAAGAGGCAGATAAAGCCGCAACCAACCATGAGGACAACCGGAGACCAGGTGTTGAACGGAATTGCGTTGATGAGGTCCTTTGCAAGACCAGTCTGCTGCAAACCGAGACCAAGAGCAAAACCACCAGCCACGAGCCAGAGAACGTCCCAGCTCATTTCGTTGAGGTCCTTCTTGGTAATCACGCCCGTCAAGGCAAACACGGCCATCGGGATCATGGCAATCACGTTGTCGTTAAGACCATGAACATTCTTACCGGTAACCCACAAAAGTACGCACACAGCAAAGGTAATGTAAACGATGATAGCGCGCGGGCTCTTGTCAAAACCTTCAGCACCTTCGATATCGAGGTTCATTTCCTTCATCTTGATCGGATAGAGCTTGAGGAGCAAAAGCCAAGCAAGGATCATCATGATAATCACATACGGAACACCGAATTCCATCCACTGGCCAAATGAGATATTGAAACCGCTGGACTGGAGAGCGCCAAGGGCGATAGCGTTAGGAGGCGTACCGATCGGAGTACCCATACCACCGATGTTGGCGCCAAGAGGAATAGCAAGAGCAAAAGCAGCTTTACCGCGGTCGTTTGCATCAAAGAGCTTAAGCACCGGGCCGAGGATGGCAAGCATCATAGCGGCAGTAGCGGTGTTGCTCATGAACATGGAGAACACTGCGGTAATAATCATGAGGCCAAGGAGCACCCACTTCGGATCCTTTCCGAACGGCTTCAAAAGCACGCGGGCAAGGTTCTTGTCCATGTTGTACTTGCAAGCGGCAGAAGCAAGGAAGAAGCCACCCAAGAAGAGCATGATGATCGGATTGGCAAACGTTGCCATGATATCCTTGAACTTGAGCGGTTCAACACCTTCCACGCGGAACGGGATAAGCGCCGAGTTCGAGAGCGTGAGAATCATCAGCACGATGACGAACATGGAAGTGGACCAGATTGGGAACGGTTGAAGAATCCAGAAAAGGGCTGCCATCACAAAGATTGCGATGACGCGGATTTCGAGAGTGTTCAACGCGTGGTCACCCACGAAGCCGAGGGCTTCGTACGGGACGAAGAGGGCAGCGATGGCGAGCACCGATGCAATGATGAGTTTGATGAGTTTTGCTTTTGTCATAACGAGCGCAAATTTAGTAATTATCGCGCCGTTCGGCTAGGGCGCCTATCGCACCATGATTCTCGAGACAGCACTCTGGCTGCCGACCTTGAGGCGGACGAAATAAACGCCACGTTTCGGCTTTTTCATCGAAATTACGTTAGAGCCCTCTTTGGCGACAGCTCCGCTCGTCGCGACCATGCGGCCATCGATATCCACGACATTCACCTTGACTTTAGTTCCGGCAAGTTTCGAAACAGCATCAAAGCCAATGATCATGGCATTTTGCATCTGATTCACGCGGAATCCCGAAATCAGATTCCTAGCCACCTGAGCAGTTACTGCACTCTTGGTCACTCGTACAGAAACATTTTTTGCCCTCGGCGAAAGCTTGACTTGCACCGGGCTATCATTTACAATTTCAAACGTTTCATTGCCAATCGTCGCATAAACATGCAGACCCTTGGCTTTTACGCTTTCGACTCCGATAAAACTCAACTGTCCATCTCGAGAAGTCGTTGCACTCGCTTCGAGATTCCATTCCAATTCGTCGCTATTTTGCTTAACGCTCTTGGCGAGGCGCTTTTTGCCATCGACAATCGTGAGGTTCACGCGGTCGCCCATGCCAGCCGGCGGTTCGCTCATGGACGAAGCGTTCCAAGCTGCAGCAAGTTCATTCCAGGAATCTCGTTTGCCGTTATTGTCGGCCAGCTCAACGCGGAGATTCCAGTTTTCAGCCGTAGACTTCTTCAATGGAGACGATTTCTTTTCGCCTTCAAGAACAATCGCCGCTTTCAACGGAACGCGAAGCACCCTGGACTTGTCTGTGTGTACCCAAACCGCTTCGTAAGGGCCAATCGTATCCGCAGGAACGTAACCGCTTGTAGTCGATTTCCACCTCCAGAACTTTACCTTCGGGTCTTGCGGAAGCTTGACAAACCAGCCATAAGGATTAGCCACCAAGTTCCAACCGGAATACTTGTTTTCGAGCTTCCAGACGATTTCGTCATCCATGTTTGGAGTCTGCAAGTTTAGCGTGATTGGTTCGTCTTTGACAGAGCCATACCAATAACCACGGGTGGAATCTAACTTTTCATCGACATTAAACTTGCGGTACTGCCAATAATCACCCACCGGGTTCGTCTCATCCCACCAGAACGCCGATGAAACAGCCGAAGACTGCTCTTCACGTGCCATGCGGCAAGCCTCTTCCATACGTTCACGCAAAAATTCATCGTTAGGCGTATTGGCAAATTCTTCCGTGAAGTGACGACATTCTTCAACAGCCCAGACTTCCTGCGTATTGGAGAAGCGATCTTCCAGGTCGTATTTGCAATCGTTGTCCTTATTGGTGCAGAAGACGTACAATGAATACGTTTGCCAAGAGTTTGGAACGAAATTCACATGCATATCTTTCGAACCATTCGACAATGTATCAGCATAGCTGGCAGAATCGTTTCCATCCGTAAGCGTAACGTAAACTTCATATTCACCCACAGGCGACGGATCAAGAACCCACGTGCGGTTTCCATACTGGCTAACATCCTTGCCAACAACGATCGTATCGAGGTAAACACCAGCATCGGATACAACGACAATGTGGTAATCCACTTTTTCGTGCGTTGCAATCTTTTTGTCATTGAGCGTCATGCGGAGCGCATTATCCTTTTGCGTTACCGTAGGCTTTTCTATTGAGGTAATATACTTTTCGTTCTTGGATGAAGACGATACGGCAGGAACAACAGAGCTGCTGGACTTCGGCTTATCCGCGGAACTACTCGATACGGCTACAGAACTACTCGAAGCCTTGACACTGCTGCTCGACTTTACAACGCTGGAGCTTGACGCAACAACGCTAGAGCTCGACTTCACAACACTGGAGCTTGACGCAACAACGCTAGAGCTCGACTTCACAACGCTGGAGCTTGACGCAACAACGCTAGAGCTCGACTTCACAACACTGGAGCTTGACGCAACAACGCTAGAGCTCGACTTCACAACGCTGGAGCTTGACGCAACAACGCTAGAGCTCGACTTCACAACACTGGAGCTTGACG
>CAMJNF010000033.1 GCA_946407235.1 uncultured Fibrobacter sp.
CCGACCACTCGCCAAGCACAATGCTGAAAAGCGTAAGCGCAATCGCCAAAAAGCCAATGTTATAGAGAATCTTGTCGCGAATGGATTCGCGGAACGTATTGAGAGCAATAATGCCAATATGCTTAAGCGTCGGCACGGGCAATTTCCTCCGTCAAAATATCTTCGAGACTCGGACGTTTGTGGTCCATTTTTTCAACTGCGACACCATTAGAAAGGCAATAACCAAGCAAGCGGTCGCGAGCGACATCGTCAGCGCAAATGTATTCCTGCGGATGCCCCGTCTGCGAAACACCTCGAGGCAAATCCGCCGCAAGAATCGCCTGACGCGTGCGAACATGGTATTCCACACCGCACGATTCCGTAATTTCATCAATAGTTCCTTCGCGCACAATATGACCATCGACTATCATCGCCACGCGATGACTGATAGATTCCACGTCACTGAGCAAATGGCTCGAATAGAAAATCGTCACACCATCGCGGTTGAGCTGCTGGATAGCCTCGCGCACGTCCCGGCGACCCATCGGGTCTAGGCCGCTCATCGGCTCGTCGAGAATCAAAAGTTTCGGTTTGCCAAGAATCGCCTGCGCAATGCCCACGCGCTGCATCATGCCCTTGGAATACGAACGCAAACGGCGGTCGATCCAGTCCTTGTTCGCATGCAAAAGCTCAAGCGCCCAACCAATGCGGGATTCGAGTTCAGAGCCCTTGAGGCCCACGAGCTTGCCGTAAAAACGCAAAAGTTCACGCCCCGAAAGGTAATCGTAAAAGTACGGCTGTTCCGGCGAATAACCGATGTACTGGCGGCTCTTCACATCACGTGGAGAAATTCCGTTCACGAGCACCTTACCCGAATCAAAATTCAAAAGCCCCGTCAAGACCTTGATCGTGGTAGACTTGCCCGCCCCGTTAGGTCCGATAAAACCATAGACCTGACCAGCCTCGACATTGAAGCTCACATCCTTGAGCGCAAGCTTCGGCTTCATGGTAAAGCCACTGCGGTAAGTCTTGTGCAGGTGTTCAATTTCAATCATAAAATCACTCATACACGCAATCACTTTTCAGAAGAATTTTCGTCGGATTCGTTAGCAGCGTTTTCGCGAGAGGCGCCATCGGCAGATTCTTCATCATCGGAATCGTCGAGACCGGCCGCCTTGTAGGATTCCTCGATTTCACGACGGCGACGCTCCGCCCTCTCTTTCTTGTTGATGAAAAAGTAAATAACGGCACCGACCAAGTACACAATGATGCCCGAATAAAAAATCGGATTGATGGACGATCCTTCGAGACCGGGAAAAATATTCAAAATGATTTCATGACCAAAAAGCGCAAGCAAGACCAAAACAAAGCCCAGCGCACGGAGAACATAAGTGACAATCACGAGTTTCTTCATCTAAAACCTCAAAAACGATGCCGCACAACGCGCGCGGCATTCACATTTTGAATATATCTATTTATAGATGAAAAAGGCGAGCACGTGCTCGAATATCACTCAATTTTCGGGAAAATAGTGAGAAAAGCGACATTTATGCCATGTCAAAGCAAAAAGAAAGTCACCCTGAACAAGCATGATAGGGGCAAAAGCCGTTCAGGGTGACCTAGAAAAAAATTACTTGACTTTTACGCAGCGGACGGAGGCGGCGATGGTTTTGTTGTAGTGTTCGTACGTTACTTTGTCCTGCACACGAACCATGACCGCACGGGAATCATCGAACGCATCGGCAGTCCAGAAACTTGCGCTCACGTTTTCGTCGGCGAACTTTCCGTCATAGTAGCGGAAGCCATCCTTGCTAATGTTCAACACCTTGAAATCGGCCTTTTCAAAATCAGCCTGCTTCGGGAGTTCCCAGCCAGTGGGGCATGCGTCATTTGCAGACTTCCAATCGTAAAGACGACCATACTTTTTGCAGTTATCCAAGTTGTTGCCATAGCAATAGCTGGAATCAAAATTCAAAAGGTTTGCATTTTCGGCCATCCAAACACGTCCACCCGTTTCGACAGTAGCGTACGTTTGACCTTGGCACTTGAGCGTCTTGGCAACTTCATCATACTGACAGTTATCCCTCTTTTCGCATGCTGTAAAAAGCATTGCTACAGCAAGGACGAGAGTGACAACCGCAATAAACTTGAGCTTCATATATTCAATCTCCTTAAGATTGTTTGTAGATGAATTTTTCAAGAGCTCTTTTTTTCGGGCACAAATGTAGATGGAATTAGCCGTTTTGACTAATACTTTCTTTCGATTAGATTCATAATTATTTTTTATAGATCAAGGCTTTTTTATAAGAACAAGATTCTTTTGAATCGTTTCATAAAAAAGGAGACCCCGGCATTACAGCCGGGGTGACAATGTTAAAAAAGCTTCAGATCCTTCGACTTCGCTCAGGATGACAGCACTAACCCTTTACATGTATAGCGGCGGCGAATTCTTTCAACAACGCAGGATCATCCACCTTTTCCCAAAGCGTTCCGGTCACAATGATGTTTGCGCCTGCGGCAACGCGGATAGCTGCGGTTTGCGGATCCTTGATGCCACCACCAGTGATGATGGTCATTTCGGTCGCCTTGCGCGTATAGGCAATATGTTCGACCGGCACGGGTTCCTCGGCACCACTGCCTGCTTCGAGGTAAACATAACGCATGCCCATGAGTTCTGCAGCAATAGAGTTCACCATGCTGAGCTTGGGCTTGTTGGCTGGAACGGGCATCGTGCCGCTGATATATTCGACTGTCGTGCGTTTGCCGCTATTGATGAGCTGGTAGGCCGTCGGAATCGCTTCCATGTTGAGCGCACGCACCAACGCACCACCGCGAACTTGTTCATCGATGAGGTAGTTTGGATTGCGACCACTCACAAGCGTCATGAAAAGCATGGCATCGAAACCAGGAACCACCTGCGAAGCACCACCCGGGAAAAGCACCACCGGCAAATCGACATTTGCCTTAAGAGCAGCCACCTGCTTGGGAAGTGTAAAATTGCCAAGGTAAGAACCGCCAACCAAAAGCAAGTCGGCACCGTTTTCGGCAGCCATCGAACCCGCCTTGACAAAAGCAGCTTCGTCCGAAGTATCCGGATCCAGCAGCACGGCAAACAAGGCCCCACGCTTTTCGATTTCAGCATTCAAACGAAGTTCAGTCTTCCCAAGTTTCATAAAAAATCCTTTTTATGCATTTCACATGCAAGATAGATTAAAGATACAATATTTAAAAAAGAAGGCGAGCCTCAACCCGCCTTCCGTCCCTCATTTTCCTCCTAAACACACAGAGGGATCAAATTCAATTCTTGACGCAGCGGACAAACAAAGACCTGAATTCCCCAGAATACCCCACAACAGAATGATCAAGGAAAATTGACGGAACATTCACAGAGCCACCTGGACGCGCCCTATACATTTCGGTATTCACAGAAATCGAAATATAATCGCTTCTCACAATTTCCATCACCTGTTCGGCACCACCATCGTTTTTTGGCCTTACAAGATTGTACAAACCCAAACCCAACGGTTCTTCAATCGACGGCGTCGCCGTCAAGAAATCACCTTCATTAACCGTTATATTCCATAGATGATCAACATTCTGAAGTAAGGTTTCCCAATCATCAAACGTAGGAATCCGCCACCCTTCCGGGCATACGCCTTGCACAACCGTAGCACTGTCAAAAGGTAGCTTTTGGTAATCAAAATAGCGCGCATCCCTAGACATACTTCTTTCACACCATTCTTCAACACTCAACGAATACGGAACATCTTCCCCAGTGGAGTAAAATTCTATGCACCTTTCGACAGAAGCAAAACTGCTTTTAAAAATTTTATCAACCATTCCTGTCGCAACTTCCCAATCATACAGACGACCATATACATCGCAGTAAAATTCGTCATCATCAAAACAAGATGTCTTTTCTAATTCAACACCGTTATATTTCAAGTTTTCCGCCATCCACGTCTGAGGCCCGTTTTCAAAATTGATGGTGACCGTTTTGTAAACTCTTCCGTCTCTAGAATCCGTTACCGTCCCAAATTCATGATCAACAACTTTATTTGATATATGCCAATTTTCTGAACGGCACACGATACGATAACCATGTTCATTTACATCAACAACAGAACCCTCTTGCGACGCGGTACACCTGCCAGCACCAAGAACCGCAGACAAAACACCTGCAAAGTACTTCTCCCGCAACAACATCGATTGATACTCCATAGCCACTCGTTCTCCAGCCCGATCAAAGAAACCTTGCGGAACACTCAGCATTCTTTTCAAGAAATCCACCTGACGGACAATATCTTTAACGATCACGCTTTTTTGATAATCGCTTATACTAGCATAAGGCCCTTCTTCTCCAAGATGAAGATCAAACGAGACTCCAAACAAACTACCTAAAACACTCATTACTACAGACTCCATCGCCATGTAGTCATCATCACGTTCAGGAAATTTATATATTCCCAGAGCATCAAGGAATTCGCGCCTCACCTGTTTTTTCGCTTCTTCAAAAGGCACACCTGATTTTAAAAGGGTACTCAACCGATAGTTTTCTATAAATGAAAACAAATCCAACGTGATAGAGTGCGTGTCCCGGACATCGACAATTGCACTAAGAGCACGACTAGCGAAATAGGAATCAAGTTTTACAACTTCATCCTTATTCATCACAACAACCATCTCCGCATACGGAGATTTCAGCGTTACGTCTCGAAATCTAAACTCGCCATCATCATTATCAACGGTATCCGTAAACGAAACTCCAGTCATAGCAAATGACACCGAATCTAATTCATAAAGCGACACTACAGAACCTTTCGAAAAACCTTTCAAAGGAATACGGATTTGCGTTGTATCTGAATTCACTCCGTTCATTCGAACTTTACCCGCCACCGTAATATTTTCAAACAACGCATGAATACCCGTTTCTTCTGTGAAGCCGCCATCTTGCGCTTGCGGAGACGAATTTACATCTTCGGAACAACCAGAATACATCATAAGAAGAGCAAACGCCATAATCAAACAAAAGGCGGCCCTGGCAAAATCGCTCATCAGCGAATTTTTATCCTTATTTTTCATGATATCCTCCTAATCCTTATTAACACTCTTTTTTGTCATCGGAAAGAACTGTATGTTCAAGCGATAAACTTCGTCTGCAGCACTATTCTTCGTCGCAATCGCAACAATTCTTTTACGGAATTCCGCAATTTCTTGAACAATTTCATCGTAAGCGTCTTGGGTAATGCCAAGCGTAAGGCCCGAGAAATGGCGTTCTTTTTGCGGCACGCCTTCAATGGCTTCAAGCGCAAATTCACCCATTTGGCGATGCATGCTGCGAACGGCCACAGGAGTCACATCCATCGGGCCCGTAGACACACCAGTTTCCGTCTGCGCGTAATTTCCATTTTTGTCCTTTTGAAGCAAATTGGCCTTAATCAAAAAGCTCAGCGATTCGCTAACTTCTGCAGCAGAAATTTTAGGGCGGCAAGCACGAGCAATTGCCAGGGGCTTAGCCCCCGGCATTGAAGGAGCAAGCTCGCGCAGCACCGGATTTTTCCAGCTATCGAAATAACGGAAGGCATCGCCTTCGATAATTCTTACTTTATGCACCTCAGCAATGGCAAGCATCCTGTTGAACACGAACTTTTTTTCTTCATCCGTTTTCGCATGATCGAGCTTCACCATTTCGAGAAAATATTCTTGTTCGTAGCCAACAAGACCCATCGCCGCAGCAACTTGAAACGACGCATCTTCACTTAAATTCGAGCGGCCCTCGCTCACATATTTCAGGAACACCGGCGAAGAAAATCCCGCCGTTCGCGTAAACTCTTGCCAAGTAAATGCTGACTTCGCCTTCTTTTCGGCGTAATAGTCAGCAATATACTGACGATAGTTGGTGTACTCAAGTACATCCTTCATCTTTTCCTCCGAACACCCGACTTGTTGACCACAAAATCAAAGCCGTTCCTGAAACTAAATATAAACCAAAAATTTCAAAAAGTCAATATATTTAGGATAAAAATTTATTGAATTTTGTTAATTTTTAGACATTTCTATAAATAGTATAGAAAATTTGAAGATTTTTAGGATACACACAAATTAGCACAAAAATAACAAACTTTCATAAAAGAAGGCGGGCCGAGGCCCGCCTCCCCTTTCCTCCAATTGATTGATTCCTCCCTACAAATCGCCCTTAGTTAACCGGAAGAATCAATTTCATTGAGCAAAGTTCAACATAGACTGAATGACATTGTCATCAAATGTGACGCCCGCCGCACAATCCGAGATGGCGATGAACATACACAACATCATTACAGCTACAGCTATTTTTCTGATATTCATAACACGCCTCCCTTTGGTTTTATTTCTTGATGCAGCGGACTGCACCCTTCAAGTACGGATTGTAAACATCTGGATTATAAGCATTACGCTGACCGTTCATTCTCCCAAACGAACCATGAGGCTGCTCCGATTCAAAGGCCAAGTTCCCATAATCATATATAAAGAACTCGATCTTGTACGGGGGCATATCCGCCACGATAAAGACGTTATTGAACACAAGATCATTATAGTCACCATCAACGCCAATATTGCCTACGCTAGTCAATCCAAATCCAGTCGCCGTTTCATCATAAAGTGCCGGCACAACCTTATTAAAGCCAACTCCATACAAGGCACCCATATTCTTCAACAAGATCTGCCAATCATTCAACGACGGGACTCTCCAGCCATCAGGACACACGCCCTGATGATTATTGATTTCATCCTGAGTGAACGGGACTACATATGAACCATGGAATTCATAGTCACGCGTACTATCCCTACTCAAAACTTCCTCAGCCATATCATCACTACCAACGTTCATCGCCGCCATCCAAGAATAAGCATGTCCAAACAGGCGGCAGCCTCCATCATAATTCCGATAGCACGACAGTCCTTTAGACAAATTAACCTTCAAAGCGCTATCTACGGTCGATGATATCGTATCGGTAAAATCAAGGTTCTCGGCCATCCAGGTCTGCGAGACTTCGCCCCAATTATACGAGACCGTCTTATAAATTTTGCCATCGCGACTATCTTCCATAGATCCGGTTTGGTAATCGATCTTTTTAAATCCCAAGACCCAATTTCCAGAACGGCACACAATTGCATAAGGCATTTTTTCTGCAGGAGAATAACTATCATCAACCATAATAACAGCCTCCTCATTTTCCCGCGCCTCAGTGCAACGCCCTAAGCCGCTCTTTCGGGCCATAGACGCAACATCGTAATTTATCATCTTTATCGTGTTCAACAAATACTGGTTATACTCGCTATCCAAAACAGAGATTATCTTCGAAGACACGTAATAAAGAGGTACATAGTTACGGAAATCAGCCGCAATTTTTTCTGCATTAGGCGCATTCGCTAACATTTGCGCCACATAGGCCAATTCCGAATTTTCATCATAAGCTCGATCAAAAGAACCCAAGTCCTCGTAAACGCCCAAATCTTCAAGAACATCGCGTTCAGCACGCTTATTGGCATCATCGAAAGACTCGCCCGCAGCATAATACGACCGTAAAAGCGGGACTTTTATCGTTGTCAACAAGTTAACGTTAATATCACCCTCTTTTCGCAAATCGACAACCGCTTTCAACAATTCATTCGAGGCCACAGATTTCGAAAGAGATTTTTGCGGTTCCCGGGCCTCAATCAGCACATATGGGCACTTCAGGGATACATCATCAAACGCAAACCGGCCACTATCATCACCAACCGAATCCACAAAGAACCGACCTGTCGTATCAAGAGTCAACGGATCCATTTCGTAAATGGTAACAACCGTTCCTTTTTTCGCACGCAGGACATTATTATAATTCTGGGGCAGAGTCGCAGTTCCCTGACCAGCGTCTTCAACATTCATTATCTTCGGATAGACCTCGCCAACGCGACCCGCCAAAGCGTAAATTCGTGTTTCTTCGGTAACACCACCGGCAACATGGTCATCCGAACATGCGTTGAGAATAAAGGCAAGCACAGCAGCCAACATGCTAACAAGCCGTCCACAAACATAAACGTTAAAGTTATTCATGAAATCCTCCTACCCCTTTTTACTTAAACTTCTGTTTGTTATCGGGAAAAGTTGCATATTCAGGCGATATACATCGTCTATTTCCGTTTCTCTTGTCGCAATAGCGGCAATACGCTTACGGCATGCATCGATTTCTTGAACAATTTCTTCAAACGCTTTATGAGTAAGGCCAAGCGTAAGGCCCGAGAAATGACGCTCATTCTGAGCGATTCCTTCAATAGCTTCCAACGCAAATTCACCCATCTGGCGATGCATTCCGCGCACAGCCATAGGAGTCACGTCCAAAGGACCCGTAGTCACAAATTTATCGGTCTGAATGTAACGGCCTTCATCATCTTTTTTCAACAGTCCCGCCTTGACCAAGAAATTCAGCGTTTCGCTGACCTCGGCGGCCGTTATTGACGGGCGGCAAGCGCGGGCAAGCGCAAGCGGCTTTGCTCCCGGCATGGAAGGAGCGAGTTCACGAAGTACTGGATTTTTCCAGCTTTCAAAGTAACGGAAGGAATCGCCTTCTAAGATTTTTGCCTTATGGGCATCTGCAATCGCAAGCATTCTGCCGAAAACGACCTTTTTTTCGGCATCCGTCTTTGCATTGTCAAACTTGACCATCTCGCAAAAATAATCGCATTCATAATCAACAAGATTCATGGCACGAGCCACACGGCCCGCAGCGGCATCGCTCAAGTTCAAGCGACCTTCACTAGCGTACTTGAGATGAACAGGCGAAGAAAATCCCGCCGCACGCGTAAAATCTTGCCAAGTGAACGCAGACTTGGCCTTTCGATCAGCGTAATAATCCGCGATATACTGGCGATAACTCGTGTATTCTAGTATATCTTTCATCGATTCCTCCTAGCGAACAACATTCCTGCAAAGCAGCCAACGTCATTCATCCTACATTTTTAAATATATCCTTTAATTTTTAAAAAGTCAATAGTTTTTATCATAAATTTTTTGCGTTTTTCGCAAAATTTAAGCACTTTTAAAATTTTTATCAAAAATTTTATATTTCAGATAATACAAACAAGGTTTCAACAGGCTAATTACGGGGCAAAAAAAAGAAGGCGGGCCGAAACCCGTCTTCCCTTTTCCTCCTAAACACTCTGAGGGATCAAATTCAATTCTTGATGCAGCGAACGGCACCAGGCTCATATGGGGCAGCCCGATTACTCTGAAGCCATTCCGTAAGCTGGTCCGGATTGTTGTACTTGTAAACAAGGACATGCCATACATCCGGGAATTTCAAACTGAATCCACTTTTGTATCGCCACATATTAAAAAACTCAGCCACATAATAGGATGCATCAGCC
Organism: uncultured Fibrobacter sp.; assembly: GCA_946407235.1. Lineage (GTDB taxonomy): Bacteria > Fibrobacterota > Fibrobacteria > Fibrobacterales > Fibrobacteraceae > Fibrobacter. Next base: position 9,367 of record CAMJNF010000033.1, read on the forward strand.
ATGATAAAATAATTATAAAGACCAAAATGTTGCACAATCACATGATCAACTTCTACTCCAAGAATCTTTGCAAAACTATTCATGCCAAAACCTGTCGCCGTTTCATCATAAAGCACAGGAACAACATTGCCATAATCAACGCCATATTGTTCACCCAGATTTTGTAACAAAGTCATCCAATCTTCCAACGTCGGAATACGCCACCCATCCGGGCAAATACCTTGATATGAATTTTGATTTGCAGGAGTAATGAAATCCGTATAATTCCATGTCCACGTTCTCGTAGGAACATTTACCGAATCATTTCCTCTATTCAATAATGCATCACAAGAATCTGCAACATCCATTACGGAACCCCATTCAGGATAATTCGGATCAACAGCATACGCATTCACGTATGCATCTAGGCAGTTCTTACTTACAAGTATCGAATCTTGTTGGGGTCCCACTGAATACGTCTTTATATCATCGGTACCAATATTCATTGCAGCTTTCCATAAATACTCATGCCCATAAATGCCGCAAGTAGAATCATTCATATCTTTACGATAGCAATCTACGCCCCCTAATAAATTCGCCCTTAACGAACTATCAATACTTAAAGAAGTCGTATCCGTAAAATCAAGGTTTTCCGCCATCCATGTCTGCGAAGTTCCACCAAAATTATACGTTACAGTCTTATAAGTTTTTCCATCGCGATTATCCGTCATAGAGCCCTTAATATGCTCAATCATTTTAAAGCCCACAGTCCATTTTCCAGAACGGCACACGACTGAAACCGGATTGCGATTCAAAAGGCCTTTAACTTCAGCAGCTTCATTTTCACGAGATTCAGTACAACGTCCTAAACTATCTAGACGCGCCAAATAACCGATTTCATAACCAACCATTTTCATAGAATTCAAATAATACCGTTCCATCGCCGCACCCTTCATTAAAAAATACTTAGGCGATGCAAACGCTAGCGTAACACCTATAGTCTCAAGATCATATTGTATTTCATCTTTACTCATCGGAGCTAGTTTATTTACATAATACAATTCTGAATTTTCTTCAGGCATCTCTTCAAAGGAGCCCAAATCCTCATATATTCCAAAGCTTTCTAGAATTTCACGTTCTGCCATCTTACTTGCTTGAGCATAAGAATTCCCTTCCGCAAAATATTTCTGCAAAAGCGGTACTTTCGCCGTGGTCAAGACACTTACATTCACATTTTTTATGGTTTGCAAATTAACAACAGCACTATACTCTTTATACTTAGTAACACGAACAATAGGATTATAGAAGTCATCAGACGGTTCCGTTCGAGGAATATAAAGAACCGAATCGTACGGCACCTTATTTTCAATCAACACATACGGGCTACCCAACGAAATATTTTCGAACGCAAAATGGCCACTATCATTATCTACCGTATCGACAAAAACGCGCCCCGTCGTATCGAGAGTCAAAGAATCAAGCTCGTGAACAATCACAATTGATCCCTTATCCACAAATACCGAACTATTATACGTTGAAGAATCAGCGTTATCGGCAGACACCATAAGTTTGGGATACACATCGCCCACGCGGCCAGCCAAAGCATAGTAACCCTGTTCTTCGGCGGCACCACCATGAGCACCATTTATCGGAGAATTGTCTTCAGAGCAACCCGAATACATCATGAGAAGGGCAAACGCCATTGTCAAGCAGAATGCCGCACTACCAAAATCACGCAAAAGCGTTTCTCGATTTAAATTTTTCATAGTTTCCTCCTAGTCCTTTTTATTTAAACTTTTGTTCGTCATCGGGAAGAACTGAACGTTCAAGCGATAGACTTCGTCTGTCGCAGATTCACGAGTTGCAATTGCGATGATTTCTTTGCGGAACTCGGCAATTTTCTGCACGATTTCTTGATATGCCTCACGCGTGACACCAAGCGTAAGGCCTGAAAAATGGCGTTCGTCCAGCGGAACACCCTCAATTGCATCGAGCGCAAACTCGCCCATTTGGCGATGCAACCCACGGACCGCAAGCGGCGTTACATCCATCGGGCCGGTAGTCACGACCTTATCCGTCTGTTCATAATTGCCGTTTTTGTCTTTTTTCAGCAATTCGGCCTTGACCAAAAAATTCAGCGTATCGGTCACTTCGGCGGCACTGATTTTTTCGCGACAGGCATGAGCAAGAGCGAGAGGTTTTGCGCCGGGCATGGCTGGAGCAAGTTCACGAAGCACCGGATTTTTCCAGTCTTCGAAAAAGCGGAACGATTCGCCTTCTAGGATTTTCATCTTGCGCGATTCCGCAATCGAGAGCATTTTGCTAAACGCAGAACGCTTTTCGTCATCGGTCTTTGCATGGCAAAACTTGACCATTTCGACAAAAAACTCGCATTCGTAATCAGCAAGATGCATGGAACGCGCCGTGCGCTCCGCCGCCTCTTCGCTCAGGTTGAAGCGCCCTTCGCTCACATATTTAAGGTAAACAGGCGACGAGAATCCCGCCGCCGTAGCAAATTCCTGCCACGAGAACGCAGACTTCGCCTTTCGATCGGCGTAGTAGTCCGCGATATACTGGCGGTAGTCCCTGTATTCAAGAACATCTTTCATTTTTCCTCCTAACAAGCGACCTCTTTATGCCGGATCGTTTGTTGACAATCTAAATATAACTCTTAATTTTTCAAAATCAACAGTTTTACAATATATTTTATCGATTTTTACAAAGATTTAAAAGAATTTTATAGAAAATAGAAAAATTAGCCATTTTCACAATATAATTTTAGAAGACACGGAAAGCCGCAAAAAAAAACTTTTTGGGCGCTTTTTACGTAAATTTCGCCATTTTTTGAAAATCTGAGTTTTTTACTACATTTCTTTATCATGAATCTTTTCACAAAAATTGATATTCCCGCCTCCGCTTGCCAAATTGATTACAAATCGCAAATTGTATTTTTCGGATCGTGCTTTGCGGATAATATTTCGGCACAGTTCGCATCGAGGAAATTCAAGGTTCTCGTGAACCCCTTCGGAACAGTCTATAACCCGCTCTCCATTGCAATGCAAATTAAAGCGATTGCGAACAAGAAGGTTTTTGGAGGTCCGGAAATTTTTCAGGACATGCGCCCTGATCGCGCGGGGAACAACGCCTCTTGGCATTGCTGGGATGCGCACGGTTCACTTTCGGCGGCGACTCGCGAGGAATGCGCCGCAAAGTTGAACGAAGCCTCGGCCCATGCGCTGGAATTTTTGCAAAAGACCAATGTCGCATTCATCACGCTCGGAACTTCATTCGTGTATTTCTTGAAGGACATCGGGGCGGCCGTTTCGAATTGCCACCAGCAAAACCCTAATTTGTTCATACGCAAAATGATTTCCGTAGATCACGTAGTAGTAGCACTAAAAAGCATCGTGCAAGACTTGCAGAAAATAAAACGCGACATGCAAATCGTCTTCACGGTTTCACCGTTACGGCACATGAGCGATGGTGCGCACGGGAACAACCTCTCCAAAGCGACATTGCAATTAGCAATCGAGAAAGCGATTCAAGAGATTGCTCCGCCAGGCTCCCACGCTCCGCTCGGAGTAAGTGTAGCTCGCAATGACGTGAAAGCAGAGACAATCAGTTATTTTCCGAGTTACGAGATTGTGATGGACGAACTGCGCGACTACCGCTTTTACGATGACGATATGATTCATTTGTCAAAAAAAGCAGAAGAACACATTTTCGAACGCATGGTCGAAACGTATTGCAGCGAAAAAACGCGCGAAGATATCCGCAAGGTGGAAAGGTTCATGAAAATGGCGAACCACCGAATTCAAGACGAGAGTTCGACAGCCACCGCGACATTCCAGCAAAAATTACAAGCAGAAGCACAAAAGCTCAAAAGCCAAATCGCGGGACTTGAGTTAAACGTGTAAAAGGAGATTCCCCGTCGGAGCGGGGAATGACATGCAAGGATTTACTGGATCCTTCGGCGTTTCACGCCTCAGGATGACGCATGACAATGCAAAAAGAAGGCGGGGCGCACCCCGTCTTCCTTTTTCCTCCTAACAGATATTTCCAAAGCGTCTCGACTAGCCTAGTTCTTGATGCAACGGACAGAAGCTGAGCCATACGGATCATAAGGATTCATAATATCCGGATCATACGAGTATCTCTCAAGATTGTTCACAAAAGCATGCGTACCAGAAGATTTTTCATCAAGTCCCAATCCAGAGAACCTATAACCATTAAACAGCTCCACTACAAACCAAGGTTCATCAACAACTAGGAAGCTATTATAAAAAGAACCTCTCCTATAGCGTACCACATTAAAGAGATCATCATACGACAGCAAGACCGAGCTATTCAGGCCAAAACCGGTCGCCACTTCATCGTAAAGAACAGGAACAACATCACCATAACCAACACCATATTGATTGCCCAAATGACGAAGCAAAGACGCCCAATCATTCGATGTCGGCATTCTCCAACCATCCGGACAAATCCCCTGATAAGAATTCACGTTCGACTTTTCCACAATATCCGCAAAATTCGAGTACCAATTTCTAGTGTACGTGTCGCCATTCGTGGAGTCCACAACATCAAAAAACAAAGTATCGCAAGGATTTTCTTCCAGCCAAAAAGCATCTACGCATTCTTTTGTCATAAATGCCGTATCACCTTTTGCACTTACAGAATACACTTTTAAATCATCGAAATTTATTTTCATTGCGGCAAGCCACGGATACTCACGTCCATACAATTCGCAGTCCGGTTCGCCCAAGCTCTGCACACAAGACGCACCATCAACATCCGTAAAATCAAGATTTTCAGCCATCCAAGTCTGCGTACCATCGCCCCAATTATATGTCACAGTCTTGTACTCTTTTCCGTCACGATTATCCACCATCGTTCCATTTGTATGTTCTATCGATTTAAATCCCATAGTCCATCTCCCAGAACGACACACAACATCAAAAAATGTTCCGTTCTTTCGGCCCTTTATCTTACCGACATCATTTTCACGAGATTCCGTACACTGTTCCAAGCCATTTAATTTAGCCGCATAACCAATTTCATAATCAATCATTTTCAAAGAATTCTTATAATACCGCTCCACCAACTTGCCCTTTCCAACAAAATTTTTAGGAGATGCATACAAGATGAATTTTTCTTCCATTTCAATATAAAATCGAAGATTAAGATCATCATACCACACCAAAGCACTCACATAAGGCAGTTCTGAATTTTCTTCATTCAACGTTTCAAACGCGCCTAAATCCTCATATATGCCGAAGCCTTCAAGAATTTCGCGTTCTGCCATTCGGTTCGCTTCTACAAAAGTTTTTCCATCCGCAATAAATTCTCGCAAAAGCGGAATTTTCGCACTAGTCAATGAGTTTACACTTACACTTTGAGTTTGTCGCAAATCAATAACAGATTTAAATGTCCTATATTTAACAGTGGTATCAAGTTTTTCTTCTCCTAAAACCACATGCACACCAACAGAATCATAAGGTTCCTGCTTTTCAATCAGCACATACGGACTATTTAGAGTCAGCGTTTCAAACGCGAATCGACCTTCGTCATTATCTACAGTATCAACAAAAGAACAACCAGTCGTATCAAAAGTTAAAGAGTCCAATTCATAAACAGTAATAACAGATCCCTTAACCGCAAATACCGAGCCCTCATACCTTGAGGATTCCTCCGCCACACCATCAGAATCGGCCATTTGCAATAATTTTGGATAGATATCGCCAACTTGCCCAACCAAAGCATAGACGCCAGTCTCTTCGACAGTGCCACCGGCAACATTGTTTCCTGAATCCGTTTCGGAGCACGCTGCAAACATAAAGGCGAGCAGCATCGCCATTTTGCAGACAAACTGTCCGCTAAATTTTGAGTAATTCATGATTCCTCCAACTCTATTTTTTTAATTCTTGTTTTTGCGTCAGCGGGAAAAGCTGCATGTTCAGGCGATAGACTTCGTCTGTAGCGGCGTTTTTCCGAGCAATGGCGATAACTTTTTTACGGCAATCGGCAATTTCTTGCACGATTTCATCGTATCCTTCTTTAGTGATGCCGAACGTGACACCCGAGAAATTTCGCTTGTCCTGAGCAACGCCTTCAATCGCATCAAGCGCAAGCTCGCCCATTTGACGGTGCATTGAACGGACAGCCAGCGGCGTTACCCCCATGGGGCCCGTCGTCAAGGATTTTTCCGTTTGTACGTAGTTGCCTTCGCCATCTTTTTTCAGGAATCCGCCTTTGACGAGGAAGTTCAGCACATCGCTGACTTCGGCGGCGGTGATTTCTGGGCGGCAGGCATGTGCAATCGCGAGCGGTTTTGCGCCAGGCATAGACGGTGCAAGTTCACGTATGACCGGATTTTTCCAGCTTTCGAAAAAGCGGAACGCATCGCCTTCCAAGATTTTAGCCTTGTGGGAGTCTGCAATTGCAAGCATTTTGTTGAATGCAGACTTCTTCTCGGCATCCGTTTTGGCGTGGTCGAACTTGACCATTTCGGTGAAATATTCACGTTCGTAATCGACCAAGCGCATAGCATCTGCCACGCGGGCGGTCGCCGAATTGCTCAAGTTAAAGCGGCCTTCGCTCACGTATTTCAGATAAACACGCGAAGAAAAACCAGCTTCGGTAGCGAACGTCTGCCAGGTAAACGCAGAACTCGCCTTTTTATCGGCGTAGTAGTCCGCAATATACTGGCGATAGCTCGTATATTCTAGTATTTCTTTCATTTTTCCTCCTAACAGCCGCACCCACTTTTCGTTACGACCGTATATTAAAACGAAATTTGGTCATTGTGACTGTTTCGTTCTTGGAATCAAATATATAACATAAATTTCAAAAATGCAATAGTTTCACAACACAAAATATTGATTTTTGTGAAATTTTTAAAGATTTTGAAAAATATTGTAGAATTTTAAGTGTTTTTCACAATACAAATGTATTGTAGTTTTTTTTCAATAGGGAATGGCGCCCCCGGAATAAATCCGGGGTGACAATGTAAAGGGCATTGCCCGCGAGCGAGATTTTTACTGTTGTTGGGATTGCGATTCGCGCATGCGGCGGCGGGCGCGGGAACCGGGGCGGTTACGGCGATGGCGGCGTTCACCATGCGGTACTTGCGGCTGATTCTGGGCAGCATTCTGGCGTGCCTGCGCATTTTCGACACGAGCGTTTTGTGCGTTTACGTTTTGTGCGGGTTTGCGAGAATTCTGCTCGGAGTTGCGAGAATTCAGCTCGGGATTGCGCGGCACATTTGCACTTTGCACAGTTCCGTCTACAGGCACATTGCTGGAATTCTGCTTTCCGCGATTTCCCTTACGGTTGCCGCGATTGTTGCGGGTTTCCGCAGCACGGGCCTGCGCTTCTTCGCGAGACATGCGACCGCGAGAATTGCGCATGATGCTTTCGGCAGTCTCTTTTTGCGGAGGCGGCAATTTGTCATAAACGCTCTGGTCACCTTCCGGGATTTTCACACGAGTCAGCTTTTCGATACCGCGCAAATCGGATTCTTCGTCCGGAGAGCAGAACGAAATGGCAACGCCTTCCTTACCCGCACGCGCCGTACGGCCAATGCGATGCACGAACGTTTCGTGTTCATTCGGCAAATCGTAATTGAACACATGGCTTACATCGTCCACGTCAATGCCGCGCGCCGCAATATCTGTTGCCACAAGCACTCGAATTTGTTCGCACTTGAAGTTTCCAAGAGCTTCTTGGCGGCGGTTCTGGCTCTTGTTTCCGTGAATGGCGGCGCACTTGATGCCCGCCTTTTCGAGAACGCGCACAATTTTGTCTGCGCCATGCTTTGTACGGCAGAACACAAGCACCTTTTTCATTTCAGGATGTTCCGCCAAGAGTTCCTTGAGGAGAGCTCCCTTGCGGCGCTTGTCGATGCGATACAGTTCCTGACGAATGCGTTCAATCGGCGTGCTCTGCGGCGCCACTTCGACCTGCACCGGATTCGGGCGCAAAATCGTCGATGCGAGTTTCAAAATTTCATCCGGCATCGTCGCGCTAAAGAACAAATTCTGTCGATCTGGCGGAAGCATCGCGACAACCTTGCGAATATCATGGATAAAGCCCATGTCAAGCATGCGGTCCGCTTCGTCCAAAACAAAAAATTCCAATTTCTTTAGCGATATAGCCTTTTGTCCAATCAAATCCAACAAACGTCCCGGAGTGGCGACAAGTACATCGACACCGCGAACAAGTTTTTGTTTTTGCGGATTGTCATTCACTCCACCAAAAATGCACGCCGTCGAAATCGCCGTAAATTGCGCATATTGCTTAAAGCAATCTTCCACCTGAATCGCAAGTTCGCGTGTCGGCAAAAGAATCAAAGCACGGCAAGTTTTTGGAGAACGGAACTTCCCAGATTCGAGCAAGCGTTGCAAAATCGGAAGCGCGAAAGCAGCCGTCTTACCAGTCCCCGTCTGCGCAATGCCCAAAAGGTCCTTGCCTTCGAGAAGGCTTGGAATCGAGCGTTCTTGAATCGGGGTCGGAGTTTCGTAACCAACAGCGCGAACGGCTCGCTGCAACGGATTTGCCAAAGGAAGTTCTTCAAATTTCATACGGGGCAAAGATAGAAAAAGAGAGCTCGCCCCCACCGATTCACCTAGTGTTTGCGACGATCCATTCCAGCATGAGACGCATAAAACGCCTTCTTGTCTTCGTACATGCGGGCATCGATGACATTAATAAAGGTATCGACACTCTCCGTTTTCGCATGGAGTTTATGGGACCCTACAGAAACCGACAACACATAAGGTTTAGAACCACCTTTATTAAATTCTTCAAAATAAGTTCGAATCTTGGCGATACATTTTTCTACATCATCATCGGATTGCGTATTAAGTAATACAATAAATTCATCGCCGGCATAGCGGATAACGCTTCCACTGTTATTCACTGCCGTCTTAAGGATTTGCGCCGACACCACCAGCGCATCATCGCCCACAGCATGTCCAAATTCATCATTAATATGCTTGAACCCGTTCAAGTCAATCATGATTCCCGTAACATTCATCTTGGAATTTTTGACATACTTTTTCAACAAGTAGAGCAAATAAGAGCGATTGAACAGCCCCGTAAGCTGGTCATGATAAATCATCTCGTTTTGCAAGCTCGCCAAGACACCCGCAATCGAAACCGCGATACTCGTAGGGATAACAGAAATTCCGTAAAAAAGAGACTGAACGACACCACCAATAAGGATCGGTACAATATAAACCCAAATTGGGAAAAACTTGAGAGCCCCGCCCTTCGCCTTGCTTTTAAAATAAACGACCAAACTATAGACAACCAGCGAGTAGTCAATCAGCAAATACAAGTAATACAAATAAGTTCTAGAATAAAGATTTTTATCGTCAATAGAGAATACGATTGGAGTAAAGCAGTTTATTACAAGTAAAGCAAGACCCATCACGACAACAGAATTAACCACGATTCTCGAGCGGTTCGGCATTCCACCGTTCAAATGGAACGATAAGAAACGCACCCAGAAAAAGACCGCCAACATGTTCGCGGCAAAAAGCCATGTACTCGTAAAATAAACCGTAAACTTAGGAAGCAGGCCCGAAACGCCCTTCATGGTATAGGAAATCGGATCGGCAATACAACTCGTCAAAGCGAGGAACATCATCATTAGCAAGTTCCTGTCCGCCTGATTCCTCGTCTGGAAGCGCCACAGATTACAAATGATCAAAACGGCAATCAAAACTATTCCGATTGCGTTGGTCACATATATGCTTTCAAGATTAAAAAGCGGCTCCATACCTTAAACCTTTATTACAATTATACATTTTATTTCGGTTTTTAAAGTAACGAAGTCGCAAATAAAGTGAATTAGCGGGGTACAGAGACCTTTGCGTCGCGCTCCTTGTGTTTCCAGTAATCCAGTTTTTCGGGATCCAAGCCTATATGCCTTGCGATAAAGGCCGGATTACGCCCTCTCCGACGCTGGCGTTCATAATCGCGGAGCGCCCTGAATGCAACACCACCCAGAATAACGCACGCGGGCAAGTTAATCAGAGCCATACCACCCATCGTAATATCGGCTAACGCCCAGCAAGCATCCATTGGGGTTACTGCACCAAAAAGCACTACAAGACAGCAGGCAATATGAATCAACGCCATCGTCAGCTTGCCAGGCATTTTTTTATTGTTGATGTACGCAATCGCGTTATGCACGTAGTAGAGGTTTCCGAGAAGCGTCGTGAACGCAAATAAAGTCATCGCAACCGTGATAAACAACGGCCCTGCAAAGCCAAACGTCGTCGAGATTGCTTGTTGCACATAAAGTGCGCCTGCATTTTCGGCAGTTCCCGGCACACCAGAAACAAGACACATCAAGGCTGTCGCCGTACAAAGGAAAAGCGTATCGATATACACGGAGAGCACTTGCGCAAGCCCTTGCTTTACCGGATGCGAGACATGAGCCGCTGCAGCGGCGTTCGGTGCAGAACCCACCCCCGCCTCGTTGGAATAGAGCCCACGCTTGATACCATACATCAAACAAGATCCAGCAATTCCACCGCCAATCGCTTGGAAATCAAACGCATCTTGCATAATCGCCACAATAACTGACGGGATCATGTCATAATTCATCACCAAAATAATATACGTGACGAACACATAAAAAAGTCCCATGACAGGAACAAGAACGCTCGTCGTTTTCACGATACGCTTACCACCACCGAAAAGGCAGAAACCCACCAACACCGCAAGGATAATGCCAATAATCCAGGGTGTCTCCGCCGGCTTGTAGAAATTGTACGTTTCGAACGTCGATTGCAAGTTGAACGAGCAAAGTAAATTGAATCCAAATGCGTATGTCAAAATCAGAAATACCGCAAAGACAATTCCAAGCCACCGACTATGCAACGCATTTTCGATGTAATACGCCGGGCCACCATAGCATTCATTTGTTCGACGATCGCGATGCTTATAGATTTGGGCAAGCGTACTCTCAACAAACGCTGAAGATGCTCCGATAATCGCAAGCACCCACATCCAGAACGCAGCCCCCGGGCCGCCCAAACAAATTGCGGTCGAAACACCAATAATATTTCCGGTTCCCACACGCGAAGCCGTTGAAACGAACATTGCATCCAACGAAGATACGCTATCCGAACCGCTAGGTTTTTCGACAAGTGTACGAACAGCTTCCACCAAAAGTCGAATTTGTACAAAACGCGTACAAATACTGAAATAAATTCCCGCCGCCGCAAGAACAATAATTAGGACGGGATAATAGAGAAAGCTATCAACCATGTTCAGAAAATCGACCATCGTCAAAACTCCTAACTAAACGAAAGCATAGGAGTTAATCTAGCAACTTACCACCAAAGTTGCGGCCATGCAGCCAAGAAAGACAACCTTAAAAAAAGCGGTTTTTACGCTTGTTTCCAGTGCTTTAACTGCGAGAGGTGTTTATCGAAGAAAGCGCGACGTTCTGCGTCAGGAGTATTTTCTGGATTCGGCATGTGCGACAGCAGAAAATCGAGAAGGATCGACTTATCGTTATAAACAAACTTTCCATCGGTATAGCACCACTTGCAATAATCCTCGTTGAATTCACCGTTCGGTTCACGACTGATCATAGAATCTTCGCTAAGGGGCATGCCGCAACATTGGCAAAAAAGTTGGCGCGGGGCGCCGAGCAGCGTATTGATGGACACGTCAAATTCACGCGAGATAACTTTGAGCATTTCTGTATTTGGCTGGGTTTCGCCTGTTTCCCAGCGGCTTACCGCTTGGCGCGTCACATGCAAACGTTCGGCCATTTGGTCCTGTGTCAGGTTTTGATTCGAGCGCAACTTAAGCAAAACTTCTCGTACTTCCATAATATTTTCCTTTTTTACTAATAACATTAATATTTTTCTGATTTTTTAGAAAAAACATTTGTCATTTTTTCTGATGGCTATAATATAGAACCAAGCCATGGCAAAATCAAGCAACAGGCTGTTGCTTTTTTCGCAAGCGAAATGCACACATTACCCGAACACATTTCACAAAAAAGAAAAGGCGCCCCGGTCCACAAACAAAAAAAGGCGACCCTAAGGCCGCCTGAAAATTTTGAGATTCTTTCGTCTCTCGTCTATAGCCGCAACGCGGCGTTCTTTCGTCTAACTAAGCACCCAGTTTAGCTCTAATCCAATTGTTGGCATTGGCAATTGCGCCAGCAATTTTTTCTGGTTCACGAGTGCCGGCCTGAGCGCGGTCCGGACGTCCACCGCCGCGGCCACCGCAAGCAGCGGCGAGGTCCTTCACCAGGTCGCCGGCCTTGATGCCCTTGGCCTGCACATCCTTGCCGACCATCACGGCGATGCTGCCGGAACCGTTATCCTTGTTCGCAATCACGGCGACGCTATCGGTGTCGAGTTTGTTCTGAACGCCGTCGAGCAAGTTCTTGTACTTTTCATCCGGAATCGAGAGTT
>CAMJNF010000034.1 GCA_946407235.1 uncultured Fibrobacter sp.
ATAAATTTAGTTATTGTCATTCCTTCCATCATCTATTTCTTCCTATATTTTAACGCAAATTTAGTTTTATGATATCAGCGATTGTCTACGCAATTCTATTCTCTCTTCTAGCAGTCATAATAGCGGCTCCGTTAAAAGCGCGCTATCTGGCTTTTTTTTGCGGAATCGTTTTGTTTCCCCTGGGGATCAGCTTTCTAAAATCGCCTACCATCAGACCGCAAGATTTATTTCTATATGGATTTTTAGCAGTCTCATTTTTCAAAGACCGTGATCACATTTTTGATGACATCAAGAACTTTCCGTTAAAAATTCCACTTTTTATAATTCTCCTCAGTCATTACATTTCCGTCTACGTCAATGACGGTTTAAGCGCAAAACAGTTTTATGCCTGCACTCGAGAATTCATAGAACTGTACGGATACATTTTCGCCGCATTTTTGGTTACAAGCCACACTAGTTTAGACGGCATTTTAAAAGGCCTTTATAAAATCACCATCGTCATCTGTATTTTTGGCATCCTCGAAATTTTACTGCAAGGGAACTATCCTTACACATTTATCTGTAGAGCATTCCCCATTTACACGGGATACTACTCTCTCGACTCCATCATCAGCTGCATTCAGGAATATCGAATAAGGGCCATGCTAACCACGGCCCACCCAACAGCATTCGGGACATTGCTCTGTTGTCTATTTTTGCTATTCATATCATTGCGTAACAATCCCCAATGGAAAAAAGGGAACCTCTACATTCTTTACGCATTGCTCATCATCAATTTATTTTTAAGCGGTTCAAGAACCGGCATGGCATGTGCCGCACTGGGAGCGTTCTTCATCTTTCTGCAAAAGCGTTCCATCGTTCTAAAAATCGCCTGCGTTGGGCTCTGCTTTTTCCTAGCGACGGCATATATAAACTCCATCATTGATGAATTTTCACAGCAAAGCAAGGGAAGCTCTCTCACGCTACGCCAGCAACAACTGCTCTTCACATTTTTTCAAATACAACAAAATCCCGTTTTCGGAAACGGCGTCGGTTTTACAAAGAACGTTTTTGACTACGATGATGATGGGCGTCCCATCAACGATTCAAGCATTGGAGGACTGGAATCCATCGTATTCAGGACACTCATTGACTACGGATTTATAGGACTTGCAGCATATTATCTCTACAATATATGCTTGTTCATCTTATTCTTCCGAAGGCGCAAGGACTCATGGGTTGCAGCCATCGGCTATAATCTAGTATTCAGCAGTACGTTATTCTTCACCTTATCCGGGCACATCGGGAACAACACCGCTTTCGCCTTCATGCTTGAAGGAATACTTCTTGGTTCTCTTTACAATGAAGAAAGCAACGAAGATAACCCCGATAATCAAGAGCCAGAGCAAATCGAAGCAGACTCCGAATAAACTTTCTAAACAAGACGAATTTTCGTTACAAATTCAACAGTTCCAACGCAATTCTTTTTCGCATACAAGAACTTCGCCGGTTCCTTTATGCCGAAATGTTCCGAATACCAGCCATCTTCGCGAATCGTATAAGAAAGTTTTTCATCCAAATCAAGCATAACGAACCGTCTGCCCGGCAAAGCGATTTCCGCATTCGAGCACTCCAGCTTTACAGCAATATCCGGGTGCAAATGGAACGGGATTTCCATCGTAAACAGGGCTCGGCCGCGCAATGTATCTGTAATCGTAAATTCATCTTTTTCGCGATTGAATTCGATTTTGCGGACATGCACCACGCCGTCTTTACGATAGCCGTCATGCGTTGCCTCGACAAAGTTTTCACCTACATTCAGAGTTTTGCAGTGATAATGCGATAGCCACATCGTGGGGCCCGCTTGTCGAGCCTGATTTTTCCCGTTCACGCAAACCGTATTATGAGCAAAAGTACTTACAAAATAACGGCGTAAATCTTTATGCGTATGATAGGTAAATGTTCCTGGATCAACAAAGACCGGTTTGCCATCCACATGTAAAATAAAACTGAGCGCATCGGCATGGCCATGTGCTGCAATGCTCAAAAAACCAAGCGGAGCCGCATCAAAATGCAAATATGTTTCACGGCAACCGGCAGCATTTGCGACATTCGCAACACCTGCAGCATTCAAAGCGACAGAACTCTTATCAATCTTTTTTACTTTGCGGAAAATAAAATGTCCACTTTCCCTAAAGAATCGATTTCCATTCAGGGCATTCACCATGTCGGTCTCTGGCATAGCATCGAATATTTCACGACCCTCATGACCAAACAACAATTCGTTTTTATCGTCCCATGTAACGCCCGAACGTTTAAACGACGCATCGTCAAAATACACAGCAAAAGAAACTAACAAAGACTTAAAATTATTGAAATGCCCGCCAGCATCAGGCCGCAGCACAAAGCCGTCATCGCCATCACCGTACATCGGATAATTGCATTTGCAATCCAACATGGCGTTCATGTAATTTGCCATCGCATGCAAGCGTTCATTATAAGCATCTGCAAATTTCACATGAGCCCGACGCCCGACCACAGCAGCAATCAAGAAAAAGTCATCGATAAACTGGATGTATTCCGCCGCCTCTTCGCGATTCACGCCTTCAGCCGTATTCTGCAAAAGGATTTCGCGTTCTAGTGCAGTCTTCGCATACTTCAGCAGCTTTTCGCGATGCGGGATATTCCATCTGCAAGCAGCGACAAAAAGTCCAGCATATTCCGAAATCAAATGATTATTTGCCGAAGAGCACAGCGATGGATGATTGTAGGAATACTCCGCGTGTTCAAAAATCATCGGCATCCAAACATCTTGAACAAACGCATTAAACGAGGTTCCTTTCTCGGCATCTGCGCATAAGCCATCAACGTTTATCACCTGCCAGCAAAAATACCAGCAAATCAATCGCAAGTTTACTTCGATATTGCTATACCAATTGACGCCCACCATATACGGGTTTGCATTTTTCCAGCTCGTCAAATGATAGCGGAACAAATCCAGATACTTTTCATCGCCGCTCTTTTTGTAAAGCATTGCAATGTGCAGCAAGAACTGCATGCGGTTCACTTCCCACACGTGCTTTGCGCTGCCATACAAGTCGCTACGAATATCAATCTTGTGCGCAAACGACTTCGGAAACTGGCGATCCGTCGACAAATCTAAATGCCAATCGATGGGCTTGAAAATATCTACGGATTTGTCAAAAATCGGATAATCAAAATGAGCCAAGTCATCTTCAATTATCGATGAATACGGCAATTCAACAGTAGTGGCCTTCACGTCCATCAATCGTTTGTCCAAAACATGCGTACGCACGCGCTGGCGTATACGATAAAAGACTTCTCCTACAGAAAAAGTCTTTAATCTCTTGATGTACCAGGAAATACTCACGGGAATTATTCTTTTTTACAAGCCTAACAATTTCTTATACGCACCAATCAATTTCGGCCTTTCAAATTCCCAACTGAGTTCGTTCTGCACGCGCTTGCGACCAAACGCACCCATTTCGGCAGCCTTTTCTGGATTATCCAGGAGCCACAAAATCTTTTCCGCAAAATCATCCGTGTCTGTATTCTTCGCGTAAAGCGAAGCTTCCTGCGCCGAGAATTTGCCTTCCTTGAGCGTAAACTGCACAATCGGTTTTCCAAACGCCATGTATTCCATGATCTTGTTCATGGTCGACTTGTCATTCATTTCAGAAGGCAAATCCGGATTGACGCACACATCAGCCGTATTCATCACATCAGCCAAAAATTCATCGCTCACACGCCCCGGGAACTCCACATAATCAGTCAAATTCATCGACTTGTTCAATTCGCGGAGCTCATCAAGGGACGGGCCACCGCCCATGATGCAAAAGCGGATATCCTTGCGGTTTTTCTGGTTCACAATATAATCGACGGACTTGAGCAAAAGATCAATGCCTTCCTGCTTGCCCATCACACCGATATACCCTACAAGATACTTAAAACCCTTTTTAACTTCGGGCTTTGCCGCGCCTATTTTTAATTTCGAGAGATTTGGGCCACTGCGAACAATCGTCACATCCTCTTCGCGTTTGTGCCCACGGCGCATTGCAATTTCTTTATACGACTCATTTGTAACAATCGCATGTTTTGCAAAGAAATATGTAAGCCGTTCCACCAAAATCATTGCACGGTAACCGATTCCCTTCTTGCCAAACTTTGCAATCCATAGTTCCGGATTGATGTCATGATGATCAAAGAGGAATTTGCAACGAGTAAAAGTAAAGAACAAAAACGCCGCGATAAAAATCAAGTCAGGCGGATTGCAAGCGTGAATCACATCCTGAACGCCCTGCTTGCGGAATACTTTGAACAAAAGGCGCGTTTCATGATAAAGCGCACAAAAATATTCCTTAAAATAATCTAGCGTTCTTTTTGCTTCGGGCAACGGATGGCGATAAATCTTGATGCCATCAAGTTCTTCGTATTCCAAAGGATACTTTTTTGTCTGTGGGCAAATGACCGTTACTTCCGCACCGGCGTCATGGAGCGAAGTCGCTTCCTGCCACACTCGACGATCAAAAGGTACCGGGAGATTTTCGACAACGATGCAAACTTTCTTGCCCGAAAGTTCCTTTAAAGACTGTTCCATAAAATCTACCAGCAAAAGCCTTCGTAATTGGGGAGCGTTTCTACGGAGGGATCCTTCAAACGCACTAAATCCAAGAAGTGAATTTCAGGGTTATTACGAATAAGTTCCGGAATCTCAGGATTTCGAACCGTAACAATGACAAGTGAAGCCGATTTTACGACATCTTCAACTTTTTGCACCAAAAGCGGAAGCAAATGCGGAATGCGCTTGTTGAGCTCTTGCAAGTTCGTTTCCGTTTCACGCGCAATATTCAAATAGCGATCGTAAATATGCAGGGAGCAGCCTTTTCCAAGCACGCCTTCGGCAAGACGAATGGCCGCAGAATTACGCAAGTCATCGGTTCCAGCCTTAAACGTAAGCCCGACAATGCCCACAGAGCGTGAGCCTATTTGTTGCACACGTTCGAGCACGCGTTCAATATGCCTATTGTTGCTATTTTCAATTGAAGCAAGAACAGGAACTTCGACCTGATTCGATTCTGCCAAAAAGTTAAGCCCGCGCAAGTCTTTCGGCAAGCAAGATCCACCATAAGCAAATCCCGGCTTAAAGTAATACGGCGAAATATTCAACTGCGTGTCTCTGCAGAACAAGTTCATCACGCTATGGCTATCAATATCCAGCTTTTTGCAAATGGCACCAACTTCGTTGCCAAAAGTAACTTTCAAAGCGTGGTACGAATTATTGACAAACTTTATAATCTCGGCGACCTTGGGCTCGACCTCGACAATTTCACTGCCAAGCGTTTCGTAAATACGTCTCAAGCTATCCAGAGCACGACGGCAATTGCAGCCAATCACGGTCAACGGCGGATTCAGGTAATCGGCAACGGCCATTCCTTCACGGAGAAATTCCGGATTCGAGGCCACGGCAAAGTTGATACCTTCGCGCTTGCCTGAAATTTTTTCGATCAAGGTTGTCGCCAAGGCATTTGTTCCTGGAGGAACTGTACTGCGAATAACCACAATATGGAACGTCGACTTCGAACGGATCGCTTCTGCAATCGAACGAACTGCGGACATTAAATACGTTGTATCAAGGCGTCCATCTGGAGCATTCGGCGTACCAACGCACAAAAAAGAGATATCCGTCTTTGTAACTGCCTCAATAGCAGAAGACGTTGCCGAGATAAGCCCTGCCTTATAGCCGTCCTGCATGACTTCATCGACATCACGTTCCACAATCGTCGGGAGGCCTGCAGCAATGCGTTTTACCTTGTCTTCACTGACATCGCAACCAACAACTCGATGGCCTAGCTTGGCCAAGCAAGCAATTCCAACGCACCCTACATATCCCAACCCGAACACACTAATAGAAGCCATAACCCAGTTCTCTTAAAAAAATTACTCCACCTTACCTTTACCAATGCTCGTCACTTCAAACCCAATCTTGCGAAGAGCATCGGCATCCAAAATATTGCGGCCATCAAATACAAAGGCCGGTTTTGTCATCGAGTTATAAATGCGATTCCAGTCAAGCTCTGCAAAGCATTTCCATTCCGTGCAAACGACAACAGCATGGGCCCCTTCGACAGCCTTGTACGGGTCGTCTTCAAATTGGACCTGTTCAAGCACATCCTTGAGATCACGTTTTGCATCAGGGATCGCCTTCGGGTCAGTCACGACAGGCTGAGCATGTTCCGCAAGCAAGTCGCGTACCACAAGGTTCGCCGGACTTTCACGAGTATCGCCCGTATTCGCCTTAAAAGCAAAACCAAATACAGCAATTTTCTTGCCGGCAATCGTATTGAACATCGTTTCAAGCATGCGATCCACAACACGGTGCGTTTGCCACTCGTTTATCTTCACGACACTTTCCCAGTAGGCAGCCACTTCCGGCAGTCCGTAGTAACCGCAAAGGTACACGAGATTCAGAATATCCTTCTTGAAGCAGCTACCACCAAACCCGATGGAAGCCTTGAGGAACTTGGAACCAATACGACGGTCCTTGCCCATCACATACGCCACTTCATCGACATCAGCGCCGGTACGTTCGCAAAGAGCACTAATAGAATTGATGGAACTGATTCGCTGTGCAAGGAACGCATTCGCCGTGAGTTTCGTGAGTTCAGAACTCCAGAGATTCGTCGTAAGGATACGATCACGCGGAACCCAGTGCGCATAAACGTCCACGAGCTTCTGGCAGGCTGCGAGGCCCGATTCCGTCTGATGGGAGCCAATGAGCACTCGATCGGGCTCAAACAAATCATTAATCGCCGTGCCTTCGGCCAAAAACTCCGGATTCGAAAGCACCTCAAAATGGAGGCCCTTATCGTTAGAATTCAAGATGCGTTCCATGGCCGCAGCAGTACGAACTGGGAGCGTAGACTTTTCGACAATTATCTTGCCTTCATCGGCAATTTCCAAAATGTTGCGGGCCGTCTTTTCCCAATACTGGAGGTCAGAAGCTTTACCGGCTCCATGCCCGAACGTTTTCGTCGGAGTATTCACCGACACAAAAATAATGTCCGCTTCCTTAATTGCAGATGGAATATCCGTGCTGAAAAAAAGATTGCGTCCACGAGCGCGCTTTACAACTTCATCCAAACCCGGTTCAAAAATCGGAAGATTTTCGCTATTCCAAGCATCAATGCGCGATTGATTAATATCGACAACAGTAACTTTGACATCGGGGCTCTTATCAGCGATAACAGTCATGGTCGGCCCACCGACATAGCCCGCACCAATGCAAACAATTTTAGTATTAAAAGTCATGATATAACAAAATAGCAATTACAGCATGAGCTAAACATGGTGGTAGTCAAAAAGTGTTCTTTTTATATGTCTTAAAAACGCTTGCGATAAAACGACCATGCGGTCGATGCTACTTACTTTTTTTTCTCGGACGACGAACGATAAAAAGACAGGCGCCAATCAGCACTAAAGCCACCGAAACCGCTTTCCCTACCGGGAACATTTCAGAAAAAACAAGGGCGCCCGCCAAGGTCGGCACCGCAGCACCAACAGCGGCGCTAAACGGAATGATAAACAGCGCGCGTCCACGCGAAAACGATACTTGCGAATACAAAAAAGCAATGCTATAGGTCATCACATAGCCAAGCGTCCTAAAATCCATAAGCAAGTTCACCACCGATGAAAATTCGATGTGGTCGAGGTCAAAATCCATCGCCAGACTCTTGTAGAAAGCCGCCGAAAGCCCAAAACCCACGCCCATGATGAGCGAATCCACCATCTCTCGGTCTTTCACCCAAAGGTGCGCAATGAGCGTTGCAAAACTGAGCCCGCCCGCATAAGCCCACAAAGAACCAATATTCTGTACCGCAGTCGATTCACCGAGATTTTCTACAGAATACAAAAGTCCCGCAACGACAAAACAAATCGCCACAACAATGCGCTTGGTCAGGACTTCCTTCAAAATGCAAAAGCCCATCAGAGCCGTAAGCACAGGATTCAACACCATCATCGGCTGCACCTGGCTCAAGTCATACTGCGCCATAGCAATGTAATAACCAAGCGTTGCAAGCCCGGAACAGCAAATTCCAAGCCACCAATATTTATTTGTAATAACACCCTTGAAAAATTCCCAAGGCCTAGAAGTACCGCCCGTACGCTTGCCAACAGTCGACACCCCAGATTTTTCCAAGATGTTTCCGCAAGCAAACAAAAACGCAGGACCGATGGTTAAGAGTAGGAATAACATAGCAGTTGGCAGAACTTAGTTGGTAGAACTTAGCTTTTTAGAATTCATAAAAGAATTAAGCATTTTTTCAACTTCATGCAATAAGCACAAGGATTCTTCTATATCTTCGGATTGCAAATATCCAAGATTCAAACAGATTTGCATTTGAGTTTCTAACTCAGCAGCAGATCCACACGCAATTCGCAAAAAATACTTCAACTCACCTTGTAAACGTCTACCACATCCCTCAGCTATATTGGAAGGAATAGAAACAGCAGCTCTCCTCATTTGATCAGATAATGCAAACATCTCTTCTTTAGGTAATTTCTTTACAATTTTATAAATGTTCACAGTCAATGCCATTGACTTTTGCCAAACAACCAAATTCTTATAATTCGATTCCATATGCACAAACCATCTTATAACATATAGAGAAAGACAGTGTTCTAAGTTCTAAGTTCTAAGTTCTAAGTTCTAAGTTCTAAGTTCTAAACTCAGAACTAGTAACTACTTTTCTCGATATATTTCCTGATAGATCCAATAATTTCCCATGACGCGTTTCACGTAGTCACGAGTTTCCCAATAGCTGATTTCTTCGACTCGCAAATCCCACGGGAGGCCTTCGCCTTCAGATTGCCAACGCTTTGTCGGCTTCGGGCCCGCATTGTAATTACAAAGCACGTACATATAGTCGTTCTTGTATTCATCCTTGAGATCGACCAGGTAACGAATTCCCAAACGGATATTCACGTAAGCATTGTACAAGCGTTTCGGATTGAAATTCGAGATTTCTTCCTTGTCAGCAAGCATCTTGCCCGTTGCAGGCATAATCTGCAAAAGGCCGCACGCTCCCGCCGGTGATGTTATCTGGAAATCGAAAATGGATTCCTGACGCATCACGCTATACACAAAGAACGGATCAATGCTTGCGCCCGAATAGTAAACCACGGGATCAGCATATGGCACCGGATAAAGGTAATGCAGCACATCTATCGGAGGCGTCATAAACAAACGTCTATCCATCTTCGCTTGGAACTGGCGAGCAAGCCTATAACCGGCAGCCGTTTCACCCATTTCGTAGAACAGTTTTCCATATTCGTACAAGAAATCCATTCGCTTGAAATTTTTCTTCTTGACTTCATCATAGAGCCTAAAAGCTTCTTCTTCAAAGCCGTACAAGAACAATTTCTTGATGCGTTCAAAGCGTTCCTTACTGTACGATGCATCCGGTTTTCCAAGCTTGTTCACAGAGCGAATCCAGTCGATCGTCTCCGCATGGGACATCGGCACTCCATGAGCATACGGAATTTTGTCCGCGGGCATCAAGCGATTTTCCGAGAGCTTGATACGGCTACGGTGCGCATAGTACGAAAGTGGGAAATCCTTGATGCAGTCAAGATAAGCAGCACGAGCAAGTGAATCCTCGCCCATTTTCATGTACGTATCGCCAAGGAACATACGAGAAGCGCTACCACTCCAAAGGAACGGATCCTTTGTGGCATCGCGGAAATACGCAGCAGCTTCAACCCACATGCCACGTTTAAAATAGCAGTAACCGATGCGGAACCTTGCCCACTGGCGCTTCAAATTACTTTTGAATCGCTTATGGATTAATTTCTTGTAACAGTCGATGGCCTTATCGTACATCAACTTCTGTTCAAACTCAAAACCGCGTAACCAAAGATTGTTGGCATTTTCATTGCTGAACTGGCTAACATCCTGCAAAAGCGAATCGTATGTATGGATTTCCTCGTTAAAAAGTCCAGCAGCTTCCTTGCGATAAAGCTTGAGGATAGCCTGAATCCAGGACGGGCGCGGTTCCACATTTTCAATCAAGTAACGGAACTGTTCAATGGCATCTTCATTACGGCCAAGCGAACGGAGCGCGACAGCACGTTTTTCCCAAAGAACAATGCGAGTATTCAAATCAAGCGTACTTTTCTTCAAGCGAGCGTATGCGGGATCATCCAAAACCACAACCATAGCCGGATTTTTCTGAACTTGTTGCGCATCCAAAATCTGGATAGAATCCAGCAAATCAAGGCAGCTTTTCATTTCATCTTTCGTACAAGCCATCTTGGCATATGCGACCTTTTCGGCAAGCGATTCAGGCGCACCAAGCACTTCTCGCAAGCGACGAACAGAAGCATAAGCAGAATCCTTATACGATGTACGGCTCGTCAAAAGCTTCATGTACATGCGCTTCGCCTGTTTCAGCTGGTAAGAATCTTCCAAATATCGGGCGTAACGGTACTTCAGCGGGTCTGCATCATCCGCATCAGGATTAGCATTAAGGTATACCATCAACGAGTCCCCTTTGGACACATCGTTTAGCGAATAATCCGCCATGGTCGCTTCAATTCTCAATCGGTCGGCAGCGTCACGCCAGGCCCTATCGCCTTCCAAGCTCTTTTCAAGGCGGAGCGTTTCACGCATTTTTGCAAACTGTTCCTGCTTGAAATTGGCCTTCGCCATGCGGAGCACAACAGAGCCCAACAAATCGGGTTCCCGCTTGCGCAAGGAACTATAGGCCGCATAAGCACTATCCCACTGGCCACTGTAATAGAAATAAGCGGCACGAGCAAAATCACGATGGTTCTGTGAAACCGAAATATCGTTCATTGTTTTCTTTGCGCGTGCGGCACGAATCACGGCATCCTGGAACTGGTCCGGAGCAATCATTTCCTGTTCCGCAAACGGAGATTTGTATGTAGAATATACAGAACCATCCACCTGAGCATACAAGGCGGCAGCGCACATAAACAATAAAGAACAAAACAATTTCATTTACAAACCAAATGTTTTTATTTTTCGACCTGGCCAACAAATCCAGATATACCAAGTTCCATGATAGTTTGTGCATACTTTTTATGCAAAAACTCGTTCACACTCTCGGCATCATCCATTTGTAAAACAGTCAACGCAGCATCACGAACATCTTCAAAGTTGATGGAACGGATAATCTTCTTCGTGGTCATCACACTCCACGGAGTCATCGAAAGCTCATCAACGCCAAGCCCAACCAGCAATAAAACGCTCAACGGATCCGTACACATTTCACCGCAAACTGCAACCGGAATACCTTCACGATGGGCCGCGACAACAGTCTGGTAAATCATGCTTAGCACCGCCGGATGATGCGGTTGGAACATATCCGTAATAAGTTCGTTCGTACGGTCAACAGCCAAAGTAAACTGAATCAAGTCGTTCGTACCCAGGCTAAAGAAATCCACTTCCTTAGCAAGTTTATCCACCATCATCACAGCTGCAGGCACTTCGACCATCGAGCCTATTTTCACGACAGGGAGCTTATGCCCTTCATCCTCAAGTTCCTTGCGGGCTTTCGCAATACAGGCCTTGGCTCGCCTAAGTTCCGTCATACTCGAAATCATCGGGAGCAATATGCGCAAGTTGCCCTTCGTATTCGCAAGCAATAAGGCTCGCAACTGCGTCATGAAAATATCTTCACGATCAAGGCATACACGAATAGAACGCCAACCCATAAACGGGTTCGATTCGTTCACCGCAGAAACCCCTGAAACAAGCTTATCACCACCAGCATCCAGCGTACGAATCACAACCGGATACGGGGCCATCTTTTCAAGAATATGCCTGTAAGCGCTTTCCTGTTCCTTCTCTGTCGGAGTACCTTTTCTAAAGAACAAGAATTCAGAACGGTAAAGACCAATGCCAGTAGCGCCAAAATCCGTTACTTTATCTGCTTCCGTCGGAATTTCAATATTGGCATGCAGCACAATGTACTTGCCATCACGAGTCATCGGTTCGAGCTGGCGCATCGTGAAAAGTTCACGGCGCTGGCGTTCAAACATTTCCTGACGATCATGGAAATTACGAATATCGTCTTCATTCGGATTGATGATAACTTTACCATCAGCACCATCGACAATAATCGTATCGCCGCTTTTCACAAGAGCGGCAACGTTTCTAAGGCCTGATACTGCCGGAATCTGCAACGCCCTTGACAAAATCGCGACATGGCTTGTACGGCCACCCGTATCCATCACAATCGCGTTCACTTGTCCGGGTTTCAAGGTCATCAAGAAACTTGGAACAAATTCATGGGCTACAAGGACAATGCCCTCTTCATCAGCCACATCCTCCAATACCGGTCCGGAGTCATCCATCGCAGACATCAAGCGGTTGTACAAGTCCCTTAGGTCCGCGGCCTTGTCCCGCATGGCAGGAGAATCAATCTTTTCAAACTTGTCAATGTAGGCGCTAAATACAACGTGTACCGCCCACTTCGCATTCTTATGCTTTTTCCTGATTTTATCGAGGACTCCATTCACAAGTCCTGGGTCCTGCAATATCATCAGGTGAGTCGCAAAAATCAGGCTGTCCTTGATACCAGCTCTGGTTTCTGAGATTTCTTTAATCTGAGCAATTTCCTTGGAGGTTTTACTAATCGCCTTCAAGAACATCTGTTCTTCTGTAGCAAGACGGCTCTCGGGGAGCGTCTCATCGACCACAGAAAATTCGCGATTTGCAACAGGGAACACAGTCCCCATGGCAAAGCCCGGAGATGACGGAACGCCAACGAGCTCAATCCTTTGGGGCTTGGCTCTATCAGCAACTTTCGCCACAAAATTAGCAGGGTTCTTCGTTGAAGTGGTCATCAAAAAGCTTTTCCAACTGCTGAACGACGAGCTCTTCATCCACTCCATCGATTTCGAACTTGACTTCGGAACCAGCCGGAATAGCAAGCATCATCACGTTAAGGATGCTCTTCGCATTGGCCTTCGAACCATCATATATTATGGACACATCACTCTTTGCCTGGCCCGTGATATCAACTATCATACCAGCCGGACGAGCGTGAATGCCCAGTTTGTTGGAAACAGTAAGTAACTTTGTAATCATCAATTCCTCAGAAGAAATCCACGTTAATGTCAAGGCCATCCTGCAAGATTACCTTGAACAAGCTGTCTGCGGAACGGACTGTTCTGACAAGATCGTCATGAAGTTGTCTGTCGTTCAGCAAAATTCCTACAGTATTGTCTTTGGAATCCATCTTGGACTGCACCTTTGCAATCAGGTCATCCAAATGCTTGGTCACGCCTTCCAATTCACCAATCAAGTGGTTGGCGTTCCCCATGACTTTATCCGTTCCAGCAAAGAGACCATTGATAGGCTCCTTGACTCCATCGACAAGTTCATTTACTTTGACCGTCACTTTGTTCAAATTCGCAAGACTCTTCTTAAGCTGAGGATCGGTTGTCACGACAAGCGACATCAGGCGGTCTTCAAGTTTTTCCGCTTTCACGAGAAGCGTTTTGAATCGGTCCTGGAAATCCGGATTTGCAATCGTTCCATTCAGGGCTGTCTTTACCGCTTCCAAGAGCACCTTCGTCGAGTCGCAAACTTCACCGGCAAGGCCAAGAGCTTCGGCAATGCCTGCATCGAACTGACCATTAATCGTATCGCCCGGTACAAAATACTCTTCGGAATCGCCAAGAACCATGCCAATCTGACGTTCACCCATGATGCCGATGTTCTGAACACGGATTTCGGAATCCTTCGGGATTTTCACGTTCGACTTGAGCCTGACCGTCACGACAACGCGATGGCCGGAAAGTTCAATGGACTCCACGCGACCAAGTTTCACGCCATTGATTTTGACCGGGTCATCCAAAACAAGCGTACTGACCTGCGTAAAGCGCAAGTGGTACACATCAAAAGTTTCACGCAGATCTTTCTCGTTCAAGAAAAACATGCCAAATATCAAAATGAAAATGGCTAAAAGAACGACAAGTCCGACAGAAAAATATAAAGCGGTATTCTTTTTCATTCTAAAAACAATCTAGCATATTTTGCGATTAGCATTGGACGCATAAAAAAAATAAGGGGACATATTCAATTCGGAAGTAGGAATTAGGATTTATTTAATTTAGTCGGCAGAACTTAGAATAGCTTAAAGATAATAGAGAATGTTCTAAGTGAGATTATCGCTTCGCTCTAATCTCAACTGCTAGGCTCGGAAATAAGCTTGCAAGCGATCCTGCTTCACTTGCCTTACGCAGTTGTCTAAGCTCTAAGTTCTAATTACTCCCCGACCCTCACGATGGGGCTGTTTGTTTCAATGCCGTTTACATGACGATCTAGCCAGTCGAGCAGCAAGGCATCCCTTTCAGCCTGCGGGAGTGCAAATTTTTCACGGCCTTCCTTTTGCATGAACACATCGAGGTAGGTCATAAGCACGCCACCGGCAACAGAAACGTTCATCGATTCCGTAATGCCATACTGTGGAAGCTTGAACTCATAGTCCGCATGGGCAAGCGTATCCGGGTGGTTCCCGTGGAATTCACTTCCCAAGTAAAAAGCCATCGGCTGGCTCAAATCAAGGTCAAGCACGGAGTTCGTAGTATTCGTGCTGGCAACGGCAATCTTGTAACCCTTCTCACGAAGCTTTTCCATGCAAAGCATGCGCTTCTTGTACAGATAAAGGCTCATCCACTTGTAAGAACCTTTAAGGATAGACTTATTCACGCTATAGGCGTTGTCTTCTTCGATAATGTGCACATCCTGAAGGCCAAAGACTTCTGCAGTGCGGATGACGGCCGAAATATTGTGCGGATCGAACAGATCTTCGAGCACCATGCAGAAGTGCCTTGTACGACGATTGACCACGGATGTCAACAGTTCACGACGGCGTTCCGTAACACGTGCAAGCAAAGATTCCAAATCCTTCGGTTCACTCATTTTTTAATCCTTTTTTATAAAAGTATTTGCATTAAAATCAACGTTTTCCGCCGGCATTTCTCTTGGCTCTTGAGGCCTTGCGACAGGCTTTGGCTTACTCAGTTCCATACTGGCGCGTTCCTTGCGTTCGGCATCGCCAAGTTTCCAGGAGCCTCCGGCAACCACTTTGTCGAATTCCTCAATATGGCGGATATTTTCGGGAGTCCGCAATTTAGCATTTTCCTTAAGCGGTTTCCGGTTCCCGTTGTAGTACATCGAGGCGGCCTTCTTGATATCATTGACCACTTCGTCAATCTTGGAATTCACAACGCTCTTGAATACTCTCAACTGCATAATGGAATTCAGCACAGAATTCCCCGGGAACACAACCGCAGTTAGTTTATACTTAAGCGTTCTCGGTGCGACCAAGTCCATGTCCAAGAACGCAACCGCAGTCCCCTTGAGAGACCACTTCAAAATTTGCGCATAACCATAGCCAAAGAACATGTTACGGAGCATCAACTTTGTACCGGCACTATCCTGCAACGCCCAGTAAAAATCACCGGAAAGTCCATGACCGTTACCGCCAGAAAAATAGCGATGGTTCGTACTATTGTATTCCAATGTGTATTCAGAATTCAAATACGCATTGATCAAGTCTGCCGTAAAAGGCATGTTGTCAAATAAGAACGAGATTTCGCTAACTTCCAGCGGGAGTGTTCCTTCGCTTTCGTAAATCGCCCTGTACTGGCGACCAAGACGCAAAAACACATCCATCATCATGGGCGCCTTAATGTCCGTCGAAAAGCCTCGCTTGACAATTTCCTTGTACGGAGCACAAAATTCCTCGTTGTAATTAACTTTGGGCCACGGTTTCAAGTCAGCTTCTGAACAGGCTTCGTACTTGGTATCGAGGCACTTATACATTCCTGCGCAGAAAGAACGCATGTTATCGGCATCGTTTTTTGCCTTCATCAAAAGCTGATGGCGGGAGACCTCCGATGTCGGAATGCTTTTCGTAGCATACGACAGAGAAGTGCACAGCGCAACCATTGCGCCCACGCACATCAAAAAAGAAAAACGAAAACCCTTACCTTGCATAAGAACCTCGCTTTTTAAGGTTACCTGAATTCAAGACTATCCAAGGGAATCACTGTAAACGGTTTCAGCGAATCGAACATGGCGACTGGACCAACAATCGAAATAGTCATTTTCTCCTTATCAAAATACTTAGCTATCATAGCCTTGACCTGTTCTGCGGTCACAGACTTGATTTCCGTCACATAGTCCAGATAATGATCGTCCGATTTGCCAAGAAGTTCACCCTTTGCAAAGATAGATGCCGTTGACGAAGGAGAGTCAAACAGACTCGGTAAGCTTTCGACCAGCGACTTTTTTGCCTGTTCCAGCTCATCAGGAGTCGGGCCTTCCTTTGCCAATTTTTCCACTTCTTCAAAAATGAGCTTCAAGGCAAAGTCCACCGTTTCGACCTTCGTCTGGAGCGCAATAGTCGTCATCGCCGTATCGCGGTAATCATTTCCAACAGTGCTATAGACACTGTAGGCAAGGCCTTCATCGCTACGGACACGGTTCATGAGCCTTGAGCTAAAGCTTCCGCCACCGAGAATAAAGCTAGCCACCGCAGTCGGGTAATAATCCGGATGTGGGCGTTTAACAAACGGCTGGTTCATAGTAATATTTGCCTGCGTGATATCCTTGTCGACAACATACACGCCAGGCTTGCGGGCAAAAGCAAGAGGAGCCGGGACAACCTTTTCAGATTTAGAAGGTTCAACATTCCATTCGGCAAAGAACTTCTTGAGAGCCACCACCGCAGAATCCTTATTCACATCGCCAGAAAGCGCAAAAACAATCCGCTTCGACGAGAACACGCCCTTGGCAAGACGCTTCACATCAGCGGCAGAAACCGCCTTGTACTCCGTAGAATTGGCATCCCACAATCTCGGGTTCGGCTCATAATTCACCTTGGCCTTGAGCGCCGAAAGCACCTTGGCAGGAGTTTCATAACGGCGTTCGTAAGCTGTCACGAAATTAGCCTTTACAATTTCAAGCTGAGTTTTGTCAAACGAAGGGTCCGTAAGCACTTTCTTCGAAAGCTCAAGCATCGCCGGGAAATCCTTCGAAAGGCAATCGATTTCAAACGCCGAAAGGAACGTCCCCACGCTTGTCGAAATCGAGGCGCTCACAAATTCCAAGGAATCCTCAAGAGCATGCGGCGAGATTCCACCACCAGAACCGCGACGGATCATGGAACCGACCATTTCAAAGGCTGCCTTGTCCTTTAAAACCAGAGGGACGTTAGATTCTTCAAAATAGACCGTAAAATCCACAAGCGGAAGTGTGCTATCACTTAGGATGTAACCTGTAATGCCATCCGCAATTTGCACACGATAATCCTTCGGATACGGAGCCACATACTTGTATTCCGGGAATTCAATCTTGCTGTAATGTTCAGGAAGCGCGCTCGATTCCACAAAAGAACTGGAACTTTCTGCAGCAACAGCATACATATCGGGCACATGTTTTACGTGAGAAGACTTTTTCGGCATCATGGAACACGATGTCAAAACCGCTAAAACAGCGC
This sequence comes from uncultured Fibrobacter sp., assembly GCA_946407235.1. Lineage (GTDB taxonomy): Bacteria > Fibrobacterota > Fibrobacteria > Fibrobacterales > Fibrobacteraceae > Fibrobacter. The sequence goes on from CAMJNF010000034.1 coordinate 17,538, forward strand.
AAAAAGAGACAGAAATCATGTAATTCGTTTTCATTAATTAGAAAATAGTAAACTAAAACGGAACATTCCAAAATGGAGCAACAATTTTAAGGTTTATCAATCCCCTTTACGCAATTAGACATATATTAATAATTGAGCCTTCCTAGTGGCCACAACACGGCGTAGCAAGCCAACCTCCGGCTTCCGCACAGTTCTCCAGTCGAGACGCAGCCCCACCAGGAAGGCTTCTTCAATCCCTCCTATGAAAAAGACCCGACGCGAACGCGCCGGGCCTTTTTTAGTAAACAGTGGTTAGTAAATAGTGGTTAGGAGCCATCAGCTAAATCGACCGTTCAATTGCTTACGGCGACGGCCGCGTTCCGAAACAACAGCCTCGATTAAGAACAGCAAAGCCGCAAGACCAAGGAAAATCTGATAGCGGTCCTGGTAATTTTCCATGCGATCGCTGCTCTGGTCCTTCTTTTCAATCGAAGCGATTTCAGTCAGGACTTTTTGCAACTGGAACTCGCCCGGACTTGCGTAAAAGTAACGCGCACCCGTCACATTCGCGATTTCCTGCAATGTTCCTTCTTCAAGGCGGGTCGTCACGATATTTCCCTGCAAATCCTTTTTGTAGACGCTACCACCGTTTTTATCCTTGAGCGGTATAGGCACGCCTTCGCGGGAACCAATGCCAATCGTATAAATCTTGATGCCCATCTCGGCGGCTTCTTTTGCCGCATTGACAGCAGCAGCTTCGAGTTCTTCGCCATCGCTCATGAGAACCATCACGGAATGCTGACTTGCACCACCGGAATTTTTGAACAAAGTCATACCCTTTCGGATGGCACTTTCCAGGTTCGTTCCCGGCATGAGCCAGCCCGGATTGAGTTCACGGAGCACCATCTGGACCGTTCCATAATCAAGCGTCAACGGAACCATCACCTGCGCCTCACCACTGAACGCCACCAAACCCACACGGTCACCTGTAAGCGATTCAAGGAAAGCAGAAATTTCGTGACGGCTACGGACCAAACGATTCGGCTTCACATCTTCAGCAAGCATCGAAAGCGAAACATCCTGCAAAAGCACAAGATCTTGGCCACGGCGTTCCACATGTTCCATCTTGCGGCCCCATTGCGGTCGAGCAAGCGCAACAAACAAGAACGCAATCGCCAAAAGCAACAGCAACACTTTAGTCAAACGACGCCACGGCGAAACGCTCGTTGAAAGTTTTGGCAACATCGAAAGCGAGACAAAACGGGCGGCAAGCTTTTTACGGCGATGGTACGCGTATACAAACAGAAGCGCAAATAGAGGCAGAGTAAAAAGGCCCCACAAAAAATTCGGTTCGGCAAATCTCATTATCTACTCCGATAAAATATATTGCATCAAATAAGCACCAAGAATATACAAAAGTGCAAAGGAAAAAAGTTAGTAGTAGACAGAACTTAGCCCGCTTCGCTCTTAGAACTTAGAGAGAAGAGAGTGTTCTAAGTTCAAACAAAAACGCTAAGTTCAAATTTCTTTTCATAAATTCATCATACAAAAAGCTTGCAAATGATTATATTTTGATTTTGAGGTTTAGGTGAGGAATGTCTTATCCAAGTTTAATAGAAATCAATATCATTTGCATTGCAATTTTGCTCATCACCCTGATGCAATTCAGGGATAGCATTCTACGACATCTAGAAGAACGCATTCTTGGATTTACCATCATCGATACGATCATTTTCATCGTGTTAAGCACGGTGACCAAGATGCTTTATTCGATTCATGAGCAAAGCGATCTTTACTCCAACAATCAGAAGATTTGTGTCATTTATGCCGTGCTCTACGCCTTGAGCCTGAGTTCCTCGCTTCTCCTTGGGCAACTGTGGTTTTCATTCATTTTCCTGCGAATTCGCAAAAGCGTCTACACCTACAAGCATCTATTCCCGCTATTCTCGACTCCAAGCATTATCGGTATTTTCATCTGTATCGGCATCAGCATTTACGGCTTTACAAACGACTGCCATACAACATCACTCCAGTTCAAGAGACTGTTGCCTTTCCTGATTGGGCTGAACTTCATTTACATCCTCGCGACCATGATACTTGGCGTCCAGCATGCCATTACGCAACGGAACTCGACAAACCGCAAAGAGGCATTCTACCTTTCATTCATCGCCCTCATTCCAAGCGCCTCTTACATTATTCAATATCTCATCCCGGACATTCCGCTCACCGATCCAGTTTTTGCACTCACGCTTCTGCACGTTTACGTTACGTTGTTGAAATACAGAATTACTTCGGACCCGCTTACTGGCGCCAACAACAAAATTCGCCTTATCGACTACCTCCAGTACATCACACAACATCAGGATTCTAGCAAGCGATTGTTCATCCTCGTTATGAAAGTAGACTTTTTCAAGGCTATCATCCATAACTTCGGTTATGAAATGTCGGACCGTGTGATTGCCGACCTAGCCTCATTCTTTAAGCGCCAATGCAGAGGGTATAACGCATTTTTGGCAAGGACAGGAGAAAGTCAATTCGCAATAGTCATGGAACACGATGAAGTTTCTGAAATCGAAGCATTCTGCCAAAAGCTCGTGCGTGAATGCGACCGCGACAGCATTCAATCAGACATGACTCCCCCGTGGAAAATCTCGTTCAGCCTGCATTACGCAGAAATCTCGAATATCTCCACAAACAATATTTCTCAAATCTTCGCCGAAGCCATGAAGAACTGCTACAAGCCCGAAACACCGGCACCGCGAGAATAAGCAGTAGACGGCAGGCAGTGGTTAGTGGTTGGTGGTTAGTAAACAGGAGAATGTAAGAGGGATGCGTCATCCCCGAATCGTCATCCTGAGCATCGCGAAGGATCCAGTGAGGTTCTAGTCGGCAGAACTTAGTTGGCAGAACTTAGAAATGCTTAAAGAGAAGAGAGATGTTCTAAGTTCTAAGTTCTAAGTTCTAAAATCACGGGATTCTCACGAATCTTGTATTGGCAAGGACGAGTTCTAGCAAAATGAGGAGCGCACCGACCAAAAGCCACGGGTAAAATTTTTCCGCGTAGCGGGCGTAAGCGATCGTCTCGATTTCAGTCTTTTCGAGCTCATCGATTTCAGAATAAATCTTCTCAAGTTCAGCCTTGTTTTCGGCACGGTAGAAGCGACCACCCGTCTTTGCGGCAATAGCTTTCAACACATCCTCATCGATACCTTCTTCGGGCTGAATATCACGTTCGCCCCACGAGACTTCACCCGTCCACGGGTTCTGCTGGAACGCAAGAATTCTGCCATTCTTTTTGCCAACTCCAACCGTATAGACCTTCACGCCAAGCGATTTTGCCACTTCGGCAGCACGTACCGGCGGAACAACGCTCGCATTGTCACGGCCATCCGTCAAGAGGATTACCACACGAGACTTGGCATCCGACATCTTAAGCCTTGCAAGGGCATTCATAAGACCATCGCCTATAGCAGTTCTGTTATTCACCAGCGAATCGCGAGCAAGATCGTCACTAGCCTTCAAGATTTCAAGCAGAGAGCCGTAATCCATCGTCAGTGGGCACTGAGTAAACGAACGCGCTCCAAAAGCAGAAAGCCCAATGCGGTCACTATGGCGCTTCTGGATGAATTCGGCAATCACGTCTTGTGCATAGCCGAGGCGGCTGTATTTCCAGTATTCACCTTTTTTCCAGATGCGTTCGGCGTTCATCACGCCAAGCTTAGCCTGTTCTGTACGGGTAAGCATGTCGAGCGTCCCCATAGAACCGGAAACGTCGAGCGCAAGCATGATGTCCACACCATCGGTCGAGGTGTATTCGACTTCCATAGCGTTCTGTGGGCGGGCAAGTGCCACTACAAAGCAAACGAGAGCAGCCAATCGCAGTGCAGGTACAATATGCCTAAACTTCACGCGACGGCTCGGAATAGCCTTCTTTGCAAGCGCAAGCGCCGGAAACTTAATCGTACTTTTGCGGCGCTGCTGACGGTAAACATAAAGCGCAATCAACAGCGGTACAAACAACAACAGCCAAAAGGCTTCGGGATTTTGAAAATGAAGGGTTCCAATATCCATTTCAGCTCCAAAATAAC
>CAMJNF010000035.1 GCA_946407235.1 uncultured Fibrobacter sp.
AGCGTTACATCGAACGCAACATTGAACGTCCGTTGAGCCACGCGATACTCTCGGGAACCGTGAGTGCGGCAAAACCCGCTGTCGTGGACTACAAGGACGGAATGTTTGTGGTTGCTTAGGGAACAGGTGTTAGGTATTAGGTGTTAGGTAAAGAATCGCGGCTTTGCCGCACTATAATAACGCACGAAGTGCGTGTTACTTATCCTAATACCTGTAACCTGAAACCTAAAACCTAAAGTGCTGTCATAACGTAAAGGGCAATGGTCTTACGATCATTGTTCTTTTCTTGCATAACGCCGACGTCGAAGTCGATACGGACATGCGTACCGCCAAAGGTAAGTTCAATCTTCGGGATGATATCGATCATGAAATCGTCTTTGAGGAGGCCGATACTTGCAGAAGATGTGACTTCTAGGAACATACGAAGAACTTGTCCGAAAACAATTGTCGGAATCATGGAACCGGAAAACTTCACGTAACCGCTTTGATTCCCCTTTTTACCAGCGGCACCTTCAAGAACGCCTGCGCGGAGTTCGTAGTAGTTTGCGAAGCATTTTGCGATAAATTGCTGTGTGCCGATGGTGAAAGCGAGTGCGCTTTGGCTTGTTTCGCTCAGGTCCAAGTATCCATCGAATGCGATATAGGAACTTGGTCTGTAGCGATAACGGACACCGAGGTCAAGTGCTGTTTTGATTTCATCGAGCTGACCGTAAGTGTTGATGTCGAGCTTTGCACCTACGTCAAATTGTTTGTTGAGGCGCGTTGTAAAATTGATGGGGAACAGAACATCGGAGTTGAATGGCGAACGGATGCCGATGCCAATACCCATTTTGGGAGATGGACGGCTCTCGGGGCCAAAGTTGTAGCGCATGTCCCAGAATCGGTCAACAGCAAAAGCGTTTGTAACTAAAATCGCAAATAGCAGGCAAAGAATGTGTTTCATGTCCATCAAAGTTAGATAAATCGTTTGGTAAAAGCTAAATTTACACGCGTTAAAATGGAGGTATTTGTGGTCGAACCGCGTCCAGAACTTTCAAAACTTTCCGATTACGTCCCAGGCAAGTCCATCGACGAAATTCGTGAACGTTATGGTCTTAAGAATGTTGTAAAGCTTGCGTCTAACGAAAACCCGCTGGGTGCTTCCCCGAAGGCGGTGGACGCGTTCCACGAAATTGCAAATTCGTTGCACTTGTATCCGCGCGGTGATGCTCCGAAGCTCATTGATGCCATTGCAAAGATGTATGGCGTTTCTACCAACCAGATTGTAATTGGTAATGGTTCCGATGAAATCATCGACATGGTAGGCAAGGCTTTTATCCGTCAGGGCGACAATTGCGTAGGCATCACGCCGACGTTCTCCGTCTACAAGTTTACGACACTTTCGAACGGTGCCGATTTTATTGGCGTGGGTGAAGGCGAAGAAAAGGCTTCGCTGGATAAGCTCGCTGCTGCCGTTAACGAAAAAACTCGCGTGGCTTTCATTTGCAACCCGAACAACCCGACTGGTCACTATTACACTGAGGCCGAAATTCGCAGCTTCCTTGCGAAAGTGCCGTCGAACGTTCTCGTGTTCTTGGATGAAGCTTACGCTGAATTTGCAACGGCTGCGGATTACCCGAAGATGGCTCCGCTGCTTTCGGAATACCCGAACTTGTTCCTCAACCGTACATTCAGCAAGATTTACGGCTTGGCAGGGCTCCGCGTGGGTTATGCGATGGCAAGTGTTGAAGTTGTCCGTGCCATGTGGAAAATCAAGCCGCCGTTTGACGTGAACCAGGCCGCTCAGGTGGCTGCTGTCGCGGCGCTTGCCGATACCGCTCACGTCGAATCGACTCGCAAGAACAATGCTGTTGGTTTTGAATACCTGAACCGCGAACTTGGTGCGCTTGGTTTCAAGGTGCTCCCGACGCAGGCAAACTTTATTTGCGTGCATATCGGTGAACGCGCCAAGGAACTCGTTGCGTTCTTGGAACAGAATGGTATGATTGTCCGTGGCCTTACGAGCTTTGGCATGCCGGAACACATCCGCATCACGGTCGGCAAGCCCGCAGAAAATGAACTCCTCGTTTCCCTTGTCAAGAAGTGGGTCGGCTAGGAGCTTGCTATGGAAAATCGTGAAATTGCAAAGGCCGGTGTCTCTCCCGAGAATTTGGAACTCTTGAAGATTGCTCTCAAGACGGCTGAGCTTGCCGAAGAGAACATCCTCAAGTATTACCAGAACGATGTTGGCGTCGAATGGAAGGCGGATAAGACTCCCGTGACGATTGCGGACAAGGGAACGGAAGAACTCGCCCGTGAATTTTGGGCGAAAGAAACTCCCGGCTTTGGCGTCATTGGCGAAGAATTCGGCATTGAAAGTCCGGATGCGGAATACCAGTGGGTGATTGACCCGATTGACGGGACGAAATCGTTTATTCATGGGGTGCCGTTGTTCGGAACGCTCATTGCGCTTTACCACAAGAATGAGCCGATTGCGAGCGTGATTCGCTTACCGGCAATGAAGAGCGCTGTATGGGCGGTGAATGGCGGTGGTGCCTTTTTGGACGGTCGCGAAGTTCGCGCTTCGAAGGTGTCGCAGTTGAGCGATGCGCTTGTGCTTTCGGGAACGGTCAATACGATGGAAGACAAGGGCTTTGGCGAAGGCTTTACGAAGCTCCGCCGTAGCGCCCGCTTACATCGCGGTTGGGGCGACTGCTACGGCTATTACCTTGTGGCTGCTGGCCGTGCCGAAATCATGGTGGATCCGGTCGTTTCTCTGTGGGACATTGCTCCGTTCCCGCTCTTGATGAAAGAAGCGGGCGGCAAGTTTAGTACCATTGACGGTAAGACCGAACTTTTCGATGTAAACGGCAAGCCGACCGCTCCGATTTACGAAGGCTTCACGAGCATCGCGACGAATGGGCTCTTGCACAATGTTGCACTCGATTGTTTGAAAAAATAAAATCGTTTGGAAATGAAAATTATAATCCTAGAATGTTGTCTAGGATTTTTTTTTTGTATAATCAAAAAGCTTTAGACTTAAGTTCGTTTTGTAGAAATTTGTTATATTAATTAAAATGATAACCTTGTATGTTTTGTACATGTTTTAATGGTACTTGAAATGAAAAAAATATCTTTGTTGCTCTTTGTATCGTTCGTTTTATTTGCTTGTTCTTTAGCGGATGTTGATGAAGAAAGCGATTTTGAACCCACTTACGATAAATTTGTTGGATGCTGGGTTTCAATGGAAAATGTTCCTCATGAAGAAGGTGGTATTGAGTTAATAGTAAAAGAAGAACCTTTTTCTTCATGTAGAGAGATTTGCTTCCGCGAAGATTCTTCCTATACCATTAGGACTAAAATTTCAAAAAAGACGACAACCACATTTAAGAATATAGACTCCTCTAATGTTGTTGTTGTGAATGATTCTATTTTTGAGGCTTATGGTTTTGAGCAGGATTCAAGTTACGTATCTCAATGGGGTATCTTATATACAAAATTTTACAGAGGAAAAGCTTGGATTGGAAGTAAAGGGATTCCTGTTTTTTATAACGAAGTTGGATTTGGGCGTATTATAAAAAATGACGTATATTATAATGTAGAATACAGTCTGTATCATGAATATCATCCACGAGGCTTTTATATGAAATCCCATTTAGGTTATGTGTACGGGAATGATATTGCTTATCGTCGTTCCATGCAACATGATAATTGTGGAAGATTTGGAACGTATATTGATACGACTAAATACACCTTAGATTCATTGAGGGGTATGTAATGTTGTATCGTTTACTTGTCTTTATTCTTCTTGCCGTAATGTCTTTGTTTGCTCAGAATGTTGAATCGCCCAAATCTCGTTTAGTTGTTCAAGCTGATTTAGATTACACGAAATTATTTGTTACAAAAGACGAATACACCTTCAATGGAAATGGCGATATTTGGCTACAATTGGGGCGAGAATTTCGTTTTTCTAAGTTTTTTTCATGGACTCCTTCAGTTGGCTTAAATCGCAACGGTTGGTCTTTTAAACGTGTGGGACATACTGGAAGTATTAGTTATATCACTCCATACGTTTCAGCTTCTTTAAATATGCACCTTTTTGATATTGGGTATGTTGATGCTGGAATGTATTATGGCCGTGCAACTTTTTGTTTTGGCGAAGTGGATGGCAAAAATACAACAGAAGATGATGAATATTTTGCAACCTACAACATTGGTTTCTTTACCCATGCAGGTGTTGAGTTCTTGAAAAATTTTAGGGCTGGGCTTGTGTGGCGGTATGCTTTTATGAATTCGGAGCCTGTTCCTACGATTAAAGTTTATGCCCTTGGCGGTTTCTTTGCGTACACGTTTTAATGGATGAAAAGAATTGGATGGATCCCCTACGCTTCGCTTCGAGGATGACTGCTTCTGTAAACCGTTTACTTCCTACTTGTACTTTCGCTTCTCCCCACAGAGGATAACTCAACTAAGGCAATAAATTGCCGAGTTTCGTATAGCTCAAGTTCCAAATGCTGGTCTCGGTCATGCCAAAACAAGTTTTGTCGCGACGCTCGACCTACGCATTTGTCCTAACCCCTAATCCCTAAAACCTACCACCTAAAACCTCACTCCCACATTGTTGTATAACTCACCGAATCAGGGACGAACGTGAATGTTATCGTCCCTTTTTTGGCGGTGTTTATGTAGGGGATGTTTAGCGAGTCGAGACGGTCGGTGACTTGTTTGTGTGGGTGGCGGAACCGGTTCTTGCGGCCGCTTGGGATGATGGCGTACGTAGGGGAGACCGCGTTTAAGAATTGTACGCTGCTAGATGTTTTGGAACCGTGATGCCCGAGTTTTAGCACGTCGCTTTTAAGATAAGCGTCTGTTTTCATGATTTCTTTTTCGCCTTTGACGGTGAGGTCTCCGGTGAGGACGGCTGAATGCCCAAGTCCTTTGAGCCGAAGCGTGATGCTCCCTTCATTCGCTTCAACGCAGACATCGTTTCGCGGGTGGATTGTTCGCATTTCGAAGTCGTTTTCTTTCCACAGAATGCCGCGATGGATATTGCGGATGGGAATGTTCCGTTTGCGGGCTTCGCTGAGAACTTGTTGCCAATCGGGTTTTCTTTCTTTCATGGAACAATCGCTTGCCCAAAGTTCCTTGACGGGGAACATTTTTAGGATGGATTTTGCGCCTCCGAAATGGTCCTTGTCGGGGTGCGTGATGATGAGCGCATCGAGCTTGCTCACGCCAATGTGGTGCAAAAAGGGAACGATAATGTCTTTGCCGGAATCTTGCCTGCTGTTGTCGCCGGCGTCAACAAGAAAATACCTGCCAGATGGCGCCTTGATAAGATGGCTATCGCCTTGCCCGACGTCGATGGTCGTTAGCGTCCACGATGGGTGCAGAACTTCGCGGTAGCTCTCCAATGCAAACAACGCAGTGGCGACTAAAATGCATAACAACGCATATTTGCGGGCGATGTAATTTTTGTAGCAAATCGGCAAAAGTAGAATCAAGATTCCAAGTGCAAGCAGTATCGCTGGCGAAAAAGGTCCGACGGTCATTGAGGCTGCTGCAGAATCTGAGAGTATTCGCGTCAATAGCGATGCCAAACGCAAAAAGAACCTCGCGGCAGCGCAGAATGTACCACAGATAAAGTCAAAAGGCGAAAGCTGCGCGAAAAGCCCTGCCTGCATGCCTAGCGAAATTGCCGGCACGATGATGATGTTTCCGAACCAGGCGAATGGCGAAAGCGTTTTGAAATGATGGATGAGGAACGGTGCCGTGGCGAGCGTTGCGCAGAGCGTGACGTAAGTCGGATCAATGGCGAACGCCTGGATCTTTTGCCAAAGCTTATTTTGCTTGAAACTGTCGGGCAACATTTTTGTCGGATTGTGCGGTGTGCCGATGATGATTCCTGCGGTTGCGGCAAACGAAAGCTGGAATCCCGGATTCCAGATGACGCTTGGCTCCGGTAAGATGATTAGGAGCAATGCAACGCCCAAGCTGTTGAGCGTGTTTGCGGGTTTCCCGAACAACGTTCCAATTTGTGGAATGGCAAACATCATGACCGCACGGCGGACGGCTGGCGAGCCTCCTGTGACGGGAACGTAAATAGCGAGCAGCGCAACTGCAATGATGGTCACTACATTATGCGGAAGCCCTGTCGCTTTCAAGAAAATCATGAGCATTCCCGCAAGCAAAACGACGTGAAAACCGCTAATCGCAAGCACGTGCACAAGCCCCGATCGCTGAAAATCGCTCCGCAAGACCTCTGGAATCCCCGAGCGGTCACCCGCTAAAAGTCCCATCAAGAGTCCTGTCTCTGCGGGGTCGAGGAACTTTGCGAATCTCGCCTGCATGAATTGCCGGAACTTAAAAAAGCTCCGTTCAAAAGTCCAATCGCCGGGGTATGCAGTCCATCGTTTGAACTTACCGTAGGCGGCGAGCCCCTGTGATTTTAGCCAGTTTTGCGTGTCAAAAGCGCCGGGAACGCTCGGTGGTGTTACGGGGTACCACGATGCTTCGTAACAGATGGAATCGCCCGGCAGGGGGAGGTCTGGCAGGTTTCGCTTCTCGGTCAGGCGCACTTTATACCCCCCGCGCGCACTCTCGCTAGCTATTCCCGAGACATTGATGATAAAGGCTGTTCCTTTAGGTCGTGGAAGTCGCGATTCGATAGTCCCGCATCCGTTAACGCTTGTTTTTGCACTTTGGGGTGCCTCCTTATCCGTTTTTAACCCTAAAATTCCCTCGTGGGCTACAATTCCTGCGACTAAGGAGACTAAAATCACCCATTGGATGTGCCGCCGAAACAAATGGGTGAACAAAAATGCCATTCCGAGCATAAAAACGGCAAATTTGGGCTCGTCAAGGGATACAAGCGCGGCTACCACGGTAATAGCACTCACTAGAGCTGGCTTCCCATCAAGAGGTGCTAAAAGTTCCTGATACGCCATAAATATTTTTTCTTTGATATTTTTTTTCATTTTCTTTTTTCTTTTGTATTTTAAGTGGGTGTTTATTTTTTTACACGCATTTGAGGAGTTCTTGGTTCAGGGTTTTATGAAAAATCTTTGTAAAAAAACATGGGTGGTGTTTTTTTTTAGCGCTTTGTGGGCTTTTTTATTTACATCGTGTTCTTTGAGTGCCGATGCTGATGATGATTTTGATCTAAAACCCGATACGAGCCGACTCATTGTCCATAAGCTTTACCCGAATGACATGGCGAAAAATGATTCAGCCTCGGCAAATGTTGCTCGCGGAATTATGCTCGTCGTGCATCCTGGGGCTTCTTACAAGCTTTCTTTTGATGTGGACTCTACGATGCCTGCTCCTGAATTGCAGTTGTACCGTCCATATAGCATTGGCGGTGATTTTTTTAGACTCAGCAAGGTTCGCACCTTGGAGCCAACGATTGTCGGGAATAGGTATGTCTATTCTTTTAATTGTGAAGAAAAAGAAATGACGGTGTGGTACACGTCCCTTGGTGTTGGCGGTCAATATTACGAAGGTGAAGTCAATAATATCAGTTATACCGGAACTGGTTCCTATGACGATCATTTTTCCATCAACTTGATTGTTGTGGGCGCCATTGAAAAAACTGCAGACGGGAAGGATGTTGAAGAGTTGTCCCGTTTGATGTTGAAAGTTTTCCGTGAAAAATATTATGGCGTGACTATCGATACTCTTTATTTACGTTATGCTCACGAAATCCCGACGGTGGGTAGCAAGTACCCGGCCCAATATCCTTGGGTGGCGGGAGTAAGTTCCGATGATACTTTTTTGGGTGAACTTGCTCTTGCTATGAAAGATTCGCCCCGCAATGCATTGAATATATTTTTCATGCATAGTATTAAAGGCGTGAACATCATGGGTTTATCGCACCTTTTCTCGGGAGTTCTTGGTGCTGATTCGGGAAACGCAGTCGTTGTGGGTGAACGTTTCAGCAAAAGTGATGGTGAAATGCAATTGCTTCCTTCGTCCAATATCATTATGACGATGATTCATGAAAGTGGGCATTTCTTTGGATTAAGGCATACTTCGACGACGGGACTTGACTTGAAACAGTATGCAGGTGGCGATGAAAAAACGGGTATTATGATTGGAGACTGGTCAAATATCGAAGATGGAATGACAGACACTCCGTTCTGTGAATATATTTTAAGAAGCAATTTATATAAACGTGGGGATTTGTTCTGTGCTAAATCTTCGACCGATAGTGCCAAACCGACGACCGGTGATGAAATTTATAGCTGTCCGGATTTATATAATATCATGTTCCCTGTGACTGTAGATGATAATGCCAATGTTACTTTTTCAAAGCAGCAAATGGAATTGATTCGTTCGACGCTATCGATTATTCCTCATTAAAAAAAATGAAAGCATCTCAATTTTCTGAAAACGTACAGCTGATTGCATTTGTTTTGCAAAAAGGGTCCGAATGGGATCCGAACGTTATAGAACTGCTTGAAAAAACGTGGGGGCCGATTCGCCATAAAGGTCGGCTGTTTGCGTTTGACAAGACTGATTATTACAAGCCCGAGATGGGCGATAATTTGTATCGCGGTGTTGTTTCTTTCGAAAAGGAAATCCCGCCGGAGACGATTGCCGAAGAAAAGGAACGCAGCAACGCGCTTGAACTTACGACGGCTTCGGCTGAAGCTCCTGAACTGCGCCATGTGAATATCGACATTGGTTATATGGACATGGACAAGGTTGTGCTCCCGAGCTACAAACGTGGACCGTTCAAGCTTTATGCGGGCAAGGGCGTTTGGCTAGATATGCTTTTGACGTATGCGAAGGGTGTTTTCCATCCGACGGCGTGGGCGTTTGATGATTTTGTACGAAATCCCTACCAGCACGATTTGCAGTTGATTCGCGAAAAATTCAAAAAAGCTCGTAAGGGTGTGTAGTCGATAGAGCTTAGTTGGCAGAACTTAGCCCGCTTCGCTCTTAGAACTTAGATAGGTTATAGGTTGTAGGCTATAGGGATTAGGTTAGTTAGGCGCCTACGGCGCGATTATAAAAAAAACAAAACCTAATACCTTTTTTCTAACTTCTAAGCTCTAAGTTCTAAGTTCTAAGTTCTAAGCTCTAAGTTCTAAGTTCTAAGTTCTAAAACCCCCTCTCTATGTTCAAAGCTCTAAGTCCTAAGCTCTAAATCTTTTTATATTGCATTTTGATGAAAAAGAAGCCTTTACTCTTGGGCCTTTTGGCCCTTTCGTTTATTGAATGCTATAGTCCGGATCCGTTTCAGGCTGAGTCTTTGGACGATGGACCAAAAAAGAATGAAACTTCCGATATAGGGAAAATTTTCTCTGTGAACGGCAGTAATCAGGTCTGTAACCCATCTATTTCGCAGGATGTGGAGAACTTTCCGGCATCGATGCTGTGGTTGAATTTCCAAAGCAATCTTAAAGTGAATAGTCCGGATACTTCTGTGTATACGGTTCGTAAGGATAAGGTTCTACAGCATGACCGTTTGACCATCTCGGATACGGCTGGCAATGTAAAGTGGTATTTGATGCGCGACCTCTCTAAGGGGGAATGCCAGTTCCAGGATCCGGAATGGAGCACTCATCCAGATTTTATTGTCTCGCTACGTGGTCAAAATTTTGACGGCGGTAAAGGATGTCCTGATGTTTTGGACTATGGCATCTTTGCAGTTCGCACCGCAGATAAAGCCAAGTTCTGGTTCTTTGATAAGGGCATTATCGAGACGGCCACTCCGCATTTGTGGGTAAATCCTGCAAATGATCTTAAGAAGGATGGTGACATCTCGACTGTGGAGGGCTTTTTTGGCACGAACGATGTCCGCCTGACCTATGTTGATGGTGATAAAAAGAGCGACCAGCATATTGTATTTGTCGATTATGCGAATGGTGGCAAGGCTAAGGCTGTTAAACTGAAGAAACCTAAGGATCGTCTCGATTGGGGCGTTGAAAGTCCAATGATTTCTCCGGATGGAAAGTTTGTCGTTTATGAAATGGATAAAAACACGAGTACGTGGGAAACTTACATTCAGGAACTTTCGGAAAATGCCGAAGCGATAAAGATTGAACGCACGAAGGACATGGTGTCGGACCCTTCTCAACCACATTGGTTTGAATTTGGGGGCCGTTTGTTTGTGCTTTGGACAGAGTTCAAGTCTACGGAAAATGGTTATTTCAACAAGGTTGATTTAAAAGAAACGTCTGCACAAGATGGTTCTGTTGGACGAACGGTGATGCGTGAAATTCGTTTGACGGCTGGCGCTCCGAAAGACCTCTTTATGGAATGGGTCGGGGAAAACATTGAACTTGCTCCGGTTCCCATGATTGGTGGACGTTCTCCTGATGGCAAGTTCTTAGCGACTGGCTATAAGACTGCATATCTGCTTAAACTTCCGTGAGGTTCGACATGAAGAAGAATTTTTTGATTGAAAGTTGTGCTGTTGTCGTGCTCACCGCGGTTGCTTTTTATGCCGGTTTTTATTCTCCTGTGAATCCTGCGACTCCTTGGGAATCCATTGGCGGTTGCGGTGCTGGCGGTTCCGGTGGCGGTTCTGGCGATGGCATCAAGTGGATTGGACAAGGTGTTTCTGGCGGTTACCTTGAAGCCGAAGTCTTTACGAAGTACAATGTGGGCCAGAATTTTTCTGCACTTTCGATGACGCCGCATTTCTCTATCAAGCCGACTTGGGATACGAAGGTTGGCGTCTCGATTCCGTTCATGAGCCATCAGGGCGAGGTGCAGTATCGTAGCAACCAGAATCCAAGAGATTTTTCCACGGGCGGTCTTGGCGATATTTCTTTTGACTTCTCGAAGACGATTGGCAGTGGCGGTGCGGCATCGCTTTCGGCATCGCTTACAATCCCCACGGGACAGTATGACATCAAGCGCGGTGCAGATGCCGGAAAGGAAATTTTGCCGAGCAGTTTCCAGAAGGGGAGCGGGCTTTATTCGCTGACTCTTGGATGGGACTACAGCCGCGATACGGATAAGGGAATTTGGCTTTATAGCTTGAGCTACACGCATCCGTTTGCAATGCACCTTTTTTCGGGAGAAAATGAATTCAACGACAGCTACTGGAGCGGTATTGATAAGCATGGAGACCGCTTCAAGTATCGCTTTAAGCCGTATGGCGAGAATGACCTTGGCGCATTTACGCCGCCTTCGATTGGCGGTTCCATTGCCTATGGTTATCGTGGACGTGCAGGCATTGTGCAATCATTTGGCTTGAACTTCTCTATTCCGCTTGGCGTGGCATGGATTTCTTCTGAATCTGTCGGAAAGTACGATCCGAGGCCGGATCCGGATCACCAGGCTTGGTCTGTATCGCTTGTGTATGGCCTGGAATTCTCGAACCCGGATTTCCCGGTGTTCCTGGCGTTCTCGCTCCCGATTCATGACAAGGCGGGTGGCGCCGATAGCAATAATGAATACAGCGAAAAGCCGATGAAGAAATGGAATGCTCCTGACTGGAGCGACATTGGCCAGCAATGGACAATAGCTGTAGGCGTGAAGGGAAGCTTCTTTTAGTTAGTAGACAGTAGGAAGTAGTCGGTAGGAAGTTTTATAATCGCGGCTGCGCCGCCTGACTTATACTGTCTACTTCCAACTTCTAACTTCCTACTACTCAGGGCTACGCCCTGGGGTGTGTTTTCTTGAAGGCTTCTCGCAGGCGTTCGGCGTTGACGTGCGTGTAGATTTGCGTGGTTGAGATGTTTGAATGCCCGAGCATTTCTTTGACGCTCATGATTGCGGCGCCGTTTTCAAGCAGATGCGTTGCAAAACTGTGGCGCAACACATGCGGACTGGCCTTGCCTTCCCAGCCTATACTGCGCAGCAAATCGTGAATGTCATTCCTGAGTGTGCGGACGGTGTATGGCTTTCCGTCTTCACTCAAGAATACGTAACTTATGTTGCTTGGAGCGTGTCCTGCTTCGATTTCTGCAGCGCGGAACTGCTCTAGCCAAGAAATTAACGTATCTGTAATTGGGACTATGCGTTCCTTATTGCCTTTACCAATAACGCGAACTAGACGTTCCTTTGTTTGTAATTGATTCCAGCAGAGGCTTTGACATTCCGAAATGCGGAGCCCAGAACCGTAAATAAGTTCCAATAAAAGTCTTGCTCGGATTTGCGGAAGTGTCGGGTTTTCGAGTTCCGGGAATTTTTCTTCGGCAAGGTCTTTTTGCCCAAGGAACGACACTAGACGCTTGGGGCGCTTGGGCATCGCGACTGCTTCAGCGGGATTTTTAGGCATGATTTTGGAACGCACCAGATACTTGCCAAAGCTCTTTAACGCGGCGAGGTGTTCGCAGATGCTTGTGGGGGCGAGTTTCTGCTTGATTTTTAAATCCCAAACGAAATTCTTGATGTTTATTTCGGAGAAATCTTCGAGAGGCCTGTTGCCATCGAGCATCGCGACGTATTTTTCAAGCGATTTTCGGTATGTGTCTATCGTTCTTTCGGAATACCTGCGCTGAGTTTGCAGGTATATCAAAAAATTTCGGATGTATTCGTCTAAAAGCATTTTTTTAATTTCTTCCAAGACAAAAAATAATCTATCTTAGTTGTCACCAAATGTCTTTTTTGAAAAATTTTATATCTCTGCGGACTTGTTTCCTTGCCTGTGCGTTTGTATCGTCGGCGTTTGCCGCTGATCGTGTCGTTGGCGCGAATGCAACTCTTGATATTGAACCGGGTGCACGTTCTGCTGCCTTGGGTTCTACGACCTTGGCGGTTGAAGGTGATTATCTCGGACTAGGCTCCAATGCTTACCAGCTTGCGCGGGCTAAGTATATGTGGGCATCCTTCTCGCATACCGCTTACTACGAAGAAACCAAGTACGATTATGCCTCTATGGTTATTCCGCTCCCTCAGAATCAAGGGTTGGGAATTGCTTTTTCGAGATTTGGTGCAGACGACATCCCGTACATTCGGGATGGAGAACCAGTGCCTGAAGGCTCGAACTACAACACGCTCTCTATTGCGGACTGGGTGTTCTCTGTCGCTTGGGGCCGTCGCATTATAGATCGCTTGGAATTAGGTTTAGCATTCCATGTGCTTTATCGAGATATGGATCAAAGTGGTTGGGGCTTCCGCGGGGATGCGAGTGCGCGTTACGAAATCAAGGATGATTTCTTTGTGTCGGGTCTCTTGAAGGGTTGGACGTCTTCGGCTGCTTCCTGGGAATCGGGCGAGTTTGAATATTCTGCCCCTGAATTTTATTTGGCCTTGAGTTATAGCTTGCCGGTGGAATACCTCTATGGAAAGTTCAGCTTCTACTGGCAGAGTGCTGGCTTGTTCCATCACGATTCAAGAGATTTGGATTTTGATGAAGATACTCATGGTGGCGAACGTATTTGGGAAAATCCCTTGGATTGGCTGTCTGGTGGTCGTGGAGGCATTGAATTTGCGTTTGACTTTGGACTCAAGTTGCGCGCAGGTCTGAGTAGCTTTACGACGTTCAAAAGTGTGACGGCGGGTGCTGGTCTTACGATTGCGAACTTTCTTGTCGTGGACTATGCCTTTGAATCGCATCCAGTGTTTTCGCCGGTGCATCGCGTGAGCGTGAGCTTTAGCCCGTACCTTTTTGGTCATAAGCCGAGGGAAGAAGGCCACTTGAGCAAGACTGCCGCTGCGAAGAAACTCGTGACGGAAGACCCTGAAGAGGCTTTGCCCGTTGAGGAAATTGTCGAGGAACGCCGTCAAGAAACACCTGCTGAATCCGCGCCGAAGATAGAACCGGTTGCGCCTGTTTCTACAACTCCTGCTGTGGAAACGACTGAACCTGCGACTTCTGTAGCTCCGCCCGTTCCGGTAACACCAGCTGTACCTTCGACTCCGATTATTGAAACTGATGACGAAATTTTGGAATAAAGGACTACATGATGATTAATACAAAAAATGTGGGTGTATTCCTTGTGCTTCGGGCCCCGCTCAATCCTATCGGAGCATTTGATGCGGAGGTTTTCAAGTCGAATTTCCGAACTTTTGTCACGGAAAATCCCGATGCCAAGTGCGTAGGTGTCGATTTGTCGGGACTCGATTTTGTCTATAGCGATGCTTACAATGCCTTTATCCAGTTCCATCAGGAACTTTCCAGGCGCAATGGAACCTTTGCTGTTCTTGCCAATAAGGAATCGCTTGCCCAAAGTCTCAAGAAAGTAGGGCTTGAACGTTTTATCCGAATTTTCAGGACTGTCGAAGAAATGGCTTCGTTTGTGCCTGTTGAAAAGATTGCTCCTGCTTCTGCTATACCTGTAAAACCGACTGTTTTCGTATCGCCTATTGTTTCTAAACCGGCTCCGAGACCTCAGCAACCGGCTCAAAAAACGCAGCCCGCTCCGGTAAAATCACCGGCTCCTGCTCCGAAAACCAATCCGGTGCAAAAACCGAAAATCATGGATAAGAATCCGCTTGTGGATGAGGCTCCGTCTTCGAAGGGCGCTCTCTTTTTCGTGATTCTTTTGCTGCTGATTGTTGCCGGTGTTGTTTCATACTTTGTTTTGTAACTGATGGCTGTCGAATTTTCTGAGTATCAAGGGAAAAGAAAGAAAAGGCGTGAACATCGTAAATTCCCGCTGATAAGGATCATCTTAATTTTTTCTTTGATTATTGCCGCCTATACGAACGGGTGGTTCCATAAGCTTGTAGATATGCTTCCCTTGCCAGGGAATGAAGAACCTGTTCTTCCGGCTGTCGAAGATTGGATTGCCGGTTGCACATCGTATAACGGCACTCCGTTTGAACTCAAAAGAGGTTACGGTCAATGCTCTTGGATTGTAACGGATTCTTTGGAACTCCCGAATACGTTCTTGCGTTACATAAAGAATCTTGCAAATGATGGCGCCAAGATTCATTGGGTCGCAACGAAGAAAGATTTTGGCGATGCTCTCCTTGTTGTGCTTGAGGACTCGACTCGCAATGTGTTTTTGCACATGATGCGCGATGATTCTTCGAAAGTCTGGATTTCTAGCAAGACGGGTTGTCTTTTCCCGGGGCCGTGTCCGCATGTTCCTCTTGGATGGTCCGCTCTTGCCATTGTAGACAACTTTGACTTTGAAGGTCTAGAACAGCTTCTTTCGGCGGATCTTTTTAAAGGGCTTGGCGAAGCGCCGATTCATCCGGTGTTACCTGGAGTTGTGCTGGAAGCTGGCCGCGATTCGCTTGGCATGTTTGTAGAACTCAATCACGGAAATGGGATTACCTCTCGTATGTTTGGAATCGGTTCCTGGAAGATGGCGCCTACAGTTGGTAAGACTCTTGACTTTAATGATGCGGTCGGTCGCCTCTCGCCACAGGACAGTTCTTCGTTCTTCTTGACGGTTCGCCAGAACGGGCTGTTCGTGCGTTGGAAGGAATTCTATAAATCAACGCATCCGGTGGATTCTACCCAAATTGCTATATTCAAAAAGAATTTGCCTTTTTGAGTGAGTCTGTATGAAACGTCGATTTGCAATGTTGTTTCGTCCTGTCGTTTTGCTTTCTTTTTTGATGGCATTTTTGGCCTCGTGTGCCCAAGATGGCGATGGCCCGCTTGACGTGATGCCTAACGGAAAGTCTGTCGATGGTGAAGGCTTTTTTGAGGCCGCCACGCTTGATTCTGGCAAGACGCTTCACTTGATTTCGGACACGCTTTACATCACGCTTTCGAAAATTTGGTCATTTTCGGATTGCTCGCTTTCGTCAATTGACTTGAATTATTCTTTTGAAGATTCTTTGATTGTCTTTGCTCCGACGGTGAAATTCAAGGTGAATACGGAAGATTGCCCTTCGCCGATGTACCGCCCGGATACAACATTCCGGATGTTGACGAATGGAGTTCCTTCGAATATTACGAATATCGTCGTGAAAAATGATGCGGATTCCTTGCTCGATACCATAATGCTTCGCCGCGGAAAAATTGAAATCGATACGTTCCGCATTTTTATGGATTCTGCTTTTGCATTGCCTAAATCGCTTCCGTTACGGACAAAGAACTCTCCATCGATTTTGCGTGTGCTGGATTCGATGACTACGCAAAAGTTCTACTGGAGAACTCTCCGTGCAAACTGCATGATGCGTGTGGACATGTGCGATTCCGTTGTGACGGATACGATTTACCCGTCGAGCTGGAACATCAATGATACGGCGCTTGTACCAGTGCTTTATGCTTGTGCCTCCGAAGATTCTATGTACTGTTTGAAATCAAAGTGGGAATATGATTCAACGGCTCTTGGCAAGGTTAATGTGCGCCCTGATACGACTTGGTTTACAAGCACATACTATGTCGAAAATATTCCTTCTTGCGCCATGATGAATGGTTTTGTTTATGGCGGCTTTGCTTATAATAACAAGGTGACTTTTGTGCGAGAACTCTTTGTGCCAAACGAAGACGAACGTTCTTGCGGCCCTTCGACAAAGAAAGATTGGATCGCTTATCGCTTGGATAACAGCGAACTTGTGATAGGAAACGAAGAAAACAACGCATCTGTAGATAGTTTGTATAAAGTCTGGAAGTCGGCGACGGTTGCTCCTGATACGCTCCGTGCCGATTCGACGGAGTCGAAATGATTGAATATACCTTTGCTGCTGAAATTCCCGAAGAAGACAAACCGATAATTCTTGAAAGTAAAATTTACAAGCAATGGCTTGAAGCTTCTGAAAAAAAGTTCAAGATTACAAAAGTTCATTTTGCTTCGGTCGATTACTTTAACAAAAAGCATGAGCCGTTGTTTATCAAGTTGAACGCGACGGCGTTCTTGCCAGATGGCAAGCCGGTGCACGGGATTGTGCTTGTGCGTGGACATGCCGTGGGCGTGCTTGTTGTGCTCCATTGCGAAGGCAGACGCTATTTGCTCTTGGTGCGTCAACCGCGATTTGCTATCTCGGAAACGGCTTCACTTGAAATCCCGGCGGGAATTCTTGACTGGTCGGGCGACTTCCGCAAGGTGGCGCTCTCGGAACTTGAAGAAGAAGCGCAAATCAAGGCGAAGGATTCCGAGCTGATTGACTTGATGGACTTTTGGTACAAAGGTGCAAGTGACGGCTTTGCCGGAAGCTGCGGGCTTTTGGACGAGCGCATCCGCCTTTATGCGATTGAACGCAACGTGACACGTGCAGAACTCGAAGCGATGGATGGCAAGAACCAGACGTACACCGACGAGAATGAATGGATCCGCACCGAAGTTTTGCCTTACGAAGAGGCTGCGCATCAGTTCATTGACGGAAAGAATTTTATCGCGCTGTTCTTGTACGAACGCTGGCTCGAAGCACAGAAAGTGTATTACTAGTAGGAAGTAGGCCGTAGGAAGTAGACCGTTGTGTCCTACGCTAATTTCTAAAAAATCGTATTGTTAATTGTCAGTCCTGCAAAGAACAGGATTAAGTAGCCGTACCAGAGGCCGGTCGGAACGTAGTTCCAAATACGCTTGTATTTTTTCGGCTCGTCCTTATTTTTATCCTTGATGCGGATAATGTTTTTCTTGAGATAAAAACCGCAGAGCGCAAGCCCGCCGATGCTGATAAGAATGAGAAGTACGTAAGCCATGATTTAAATATAGTATTTAGAACTTAGAGTTTAGAGCTTAGAACTTAGAAAAGGTTTTATTTTTGAGTGCTTCGGACCATAGCTCATGTTCTTCTCGCTTTTTCCAAGGCTCATTGTGGCGGATGGTGAAAGTGATGTAGAACAAACCCTAGTGCAAAGTGGTTTGACGGCTTTTCTTAAAAATATTACTTTATGAGTATGAATCGCTTATTTTTTGCTATTTTGATTTTTGTTCTTTCTATAAATGCGTCGGCAGCCTATGTGGCAGTGCTTGAAACAGCGGCCGATGGTAGCACTAAGGATAGTGTGTCGTTTATGGACCGCCAGTACCTTACTAACGTGTTGCGTGAGCAGGCTGTCAAGGAACTCCCGGCGGTGCAGAATTACACCATCATGACTCGCGAAAACATCCAGCAGATGTTGCCGCCGAGTAAATCAATCGAGGACTGCGAAGGGAGCTGCCTTGTAGAAACGGGCAAGAATATTGCCGCAGATTATGTTTGTCAAGCTCGCGTGGGGCGCTTTGGGAAATCGCTCACGCTTTCGGCAGAACTTTACGAAACCGCAGGGAACAAGCTCATTGCGAGTTTCAACGGACGAGGTTCTGACGTGAATGAACTTTTGTCTGTTATTGAAGCGAAGTCGCCTGACTTTTTCCATAGCGTTAAAGAATTGGAAACGTTCAAAAGAGGCAAGGCTGGAAATTCTGTAGTTCAAGAAACTGTTGCTGCAGATTCTATTGTTGCTCCGTTGCCGGATCCGACGCCCGTTAATGTTCCTGTTGTTGAAACGCCGCTTGCCCCAAAAACGGAAACGGTGGGCGAGACTCAGGTTGGCAAAAGCATTCCTGCGAATGTCGGTAAGGATAATTCGATGAACGAAAAGTCCACAAAGAAAGGTATCCGTTGGGTGCCGCTGAGTATCGGCGCTGCTGCAACAGTGACTGGAGTCGTGCTTGCCGTGGTCGGAAACAGCAAGGCGAAAAATGCTTCCGAGAAGAAGTATTCTACAGAAACTGAATACAAGAAGTATCACGATGATGCAAAATCCGGACAGACTTTGCGTGGTGTAGGTATAGGTATTGCGATTGCCGGTGCTGTTGGTATTGGGCTTAGCTTTGCGTTTTAGGAGGGGTTTATGTTAGACGAGAGACGAAAGACGAGAGGCGAGAGAACGGGTGAAACTTTACAGATGAAATACGAGAGAAAAAACGTCATTGCGAGTATCACGAAGCAATCTATAATTATTTTATCCGTAGCAGCTTTCTTTTCTGCTTGTACAGATTATGCCTCGCAAATGGAAGATGATTTTGAGGAATGGAAAAAGACTTCATCAGTAATTGAACCGGACGAATCTTCGTCTAGTGTAAAGTCGAATGGCTCTAGTGCGGACTATGATTGTTCTGTGTCTGATGGCGTGAAAGTTGTTTATCCTGCCGGAGGCGAAAAATTCAAGGTCGGACAAACGATTGATGTTGTCTTTGGAACTTCTATTGAAGACAATGGTTATCGTATCGTTTTCAAGAAAAATGCTGGCGATGCCGGCATGGATTTGCGTGATGACGCTTTCGATTTGAACGGCCCGGCTGATGGCAAAACTTGTTATTCTGTTAAGGTCAAACTAGATGCTGAATATGGCGTAGAAGCAACTTCGAATGGTATTATTCGTGTTATTCCGTATAACAGGTCAAATAAGGGTGCGAACTCGAAAGAATTTGTGGTAGAAAAAGGACAAAATGAAGTGGCTTCGTCTTCGTCGGTAAAGGGGATTTCGTCTTCTGTTGCCCCGGCTTCGTCATCCGGCGCTCCCGAATCCGCTCCAAGCTCTGCAACAAGTTCTAGCAACAAGGTCAGTTCTTCATCAGTTGCGGTCTCTTCGTCCAGCAAAAAGCAAGAATCGTCGTCTTCAGTAAGTAGCTCTTCGATAATAACATTGGCATCTGGCGCTGTTGTGCAAAAAGGTGTTTCGCTTTATTGGGGAGATCATTCGGATCCTTACGATATTGTAACGATTGGTTCTCAGACATGGATGGCAGAAAATCTTTATTCTCAATTGATGTCTCCTTACTGTTTCCAGAACCGAACAGACTATTGCGAAATGTATGGTCGGCTTTATACGTTGAGCCTGACGGAGAATTCTTGCCCTGATGGTTGGCATGTGCCGGATTCGACGGACTGGAAAATTTTACTTGAAGCTGTTGGCAATAATTCTGCTAAAAAACTCAAGTCTGAACAATGGGCTGGTTCGGATGAATTCGGATTTGGAGTCCTTCCTGCAGGCTCTGGCAATATTAGTGAAAATTGGAAACAGAGTTACGATGCCACAGAATCATGTTTCTGGACCAGTAGTGAAACAGATGAAAAAAATGCGGCTGTTCTGTGTTTCTCTTCCAATGAAAACGAGGTCAAGTGGCAGGAAAGGTCAAAAATGTCCTTGTATTCTACTCGCTGCATCAAGGGCGAAAAAAAGACGGTTGCCAAGTCGTCAAGCAGCTCAGTGCAGTCCTCTTCGTCATTCTCTGTCTCGAAGCTGTCCGCAACGATTCTAGGCGATTCCTACTCGATTGTTGATTACAATGCCGAGGAAGGGAACATGAATCTTCATCAAAAATGGATGGCGGAAAACTTGCAGTATTGGAATGATAGTTTTACATCAACAGAAAAGACGTGCTTTGATGATTATTACGCTTATGATTATGACAATGGCGTTGATTTTTGCGAAAAGTATGGCCGCTATTATAATGCCGAGGAGGCTCTTTTCATCCATAGGCTGTCTACGGATCCGAATGATTGCTGGGTCTTGCCGGACTCGCAAGAAGTTAAGGGACTGATAGGTATTGTTGGTAAAGATGTGAAGAAACTTTATTCTGAAGAAATGGGCGGGCTCAACGAATCCAAGTTTAACCTTCTCCCGGCTGGTTACTACAGTCGTGATGCTCTCTTCATTAATTTTACGGGCAATAAAAAACTTAAAACCTGTTTCTGGATAAGGTTAGATAGTCCGAGTAATCCGAGTAAATTGGCCAATTACTGCTTCTATGAAGATGGCAAGGCGGCGGTTGAGATGACGGACGATGTTCGAAAAGCTCGTTTACCCATTCGCCTTATATACGATCGGAATTATTGCCTCACGCATTGATAAATTTTATACTCTTGTCACTAATTAGCCCCTATTTTTATAATTACAGTTGCCTGAGTGCGAAAAAATTTCTCTATTTGTATCGGTTTTAGACTGTTCGTGGATTTTTTCCGTTGAAACCCCGGATTTTGGTCCAAAAGGTTTCTGGAGAAGGTCCGTAAGCGAACGTCTATTTTAATATAAGAGGTTTATTTGGTCGCCCAAGAAAAACTGAATTCTCTCATTGCCGACGCCTGCAAGTCTGCATCTGTGACGCTTGTAGAAGCTGATGTGTTCCGTGCCGGCAAGCGCAAAACATTGCGGATTTTTATCGACAAGCCCGAAGGTGTTACTATCGATGACTGCACGAACGTGAGTCATTTCCTTTCGGATGCGCTGGACCTGGATCCCGAGTTGATCGAGGGCGCTTACACGCTTGAAGTTTCTTCTCCGGGAATAGACCGCCCCCTCAAGTCTATGGCGGACTTTAACCGCAACAAGGGCCGTCTGCTCCGCGTGACCCGCTCGACGGGTAAGCCAGTGACGGGCGAACTTTTAGATGCCGACGAAGAAAATTTGAAGCTCAAGCTCAAGGGCAATG